>JAFGTO010000099.1 GCA_016934095.1 Candidatus Glassiibacteriota bacterium | reverse complement strand
CCATGACCAAGCAATCTAATACAACCGCTCGCTGAAAGCTACCCGTCTAAAGACGGGGGTTTAAACCTGTAAAGCGGACGAATTAAGGTTAAAATCCATCCAGCTTCCAGCCGAAAAAGTCGCGGGCTTCTTTATACACTTCCTGGTAGCGCCAGAAATTGGTCAACACCTGGATATTGTAGTCGTGGGTTTCATCCAGGGGAATGAGCTCGACAAACAGGTCGAGATCGAAATCCCCGGTATGCCGCAGTTGGTTCATGCGCTCCAGCCATACCGGCAGGTTGCGCGGGTCGGCATTGTAGCAGCTGATCGCCAGGGCGATATTACCGTCATATTTACTCAGGTTCCCGGCCAGGAATTTCACTCCCAGGGCCAGGCTCACTTCCGGATCGTAAAGCCGCAGGTTGGTAATCCTGCCCAGTCCCATTCCACTGGAGAGGCGCCGTCCCACCGAGGGTAGAAGCTGCATCAGTCCGCGCGCCCCGGCATGGCTGCGGGCTTGCTCGTTGAAATTTGATTCCTGGCGGATCACGGCGGTGATCAGCGAACGGGGGACATTGAACCTGGCAGATTCCCTGGCGATGAATTCCCGGTAGGGTTCGGGATTCAAATAAGCCAGCTCCCAGAAATTAGCCGGCAAACCGTTGCCTCCCTTGTACAGGAACTCCCTGAAAGCCCCCCTGAAACCCCGCAGTACACGGTGGTACCAGCCTGCCAGCAGGTAATTTTCGTGGCTGCGGTAGCGCAGCAGCAGGTCATCCGGCACCTCGCGCAAGGCGTTGGCATAGATGTAGGCCGCCTCGGCAAAGAAACCCAGCGATTGCCAGTTTTTCGCTTCCTGCTGGAACCTGGCTCCTGCGCCAGTACAACTGTCAGGGAAGCGGGCCAAATTGGTCAGCGGAAAGTCCAACCAGCCGGGCGAGGCTATCTTGAGCGAAAGACCGCTCTTCAGAGACCTGGCCCGGATACCGTAATAAGTATAGGGATAGGTTCTCGACAATAGGCCGAACACCCTGGCAGCGGCCAGGGTATCACCGGTCGCCAGGTAAGATTTCCCCAGGAACAGCATGCCCCGGCTCCAGAAATCGGTATCCCGGCAGTGCGCCTGCTCCAGCGGGCTGAGGCAATCGACTGCCACCTGAAAATCGCTCCTCAGGTAATGGATCAAGCCGCCGTACCAGAGGATGGTATTCAGCGACAGTGAATCCGGGCCCCGGGCCAGCAGCGACTGCAGCTTCGCCTCTGCCTGCACGAACTGATCACGCTCGAACATTGCCCGCACGTTCACAATACCGACCCGGAAACAACAGCCCGACCCGGGAAAGCGCACGCCGGCCATGGAATCCACGGCGGCCACCTGCTGGAAATGCCGCTCGGCAGAGGCAAAGTACCTCTGGCTGACTTTCCTGTTGCTACTTCTCTTGGTGGTTCGCCACCTGTAGTCGTTTTTACGGGCAATGGCGTTGCTTTTTTTCCCGCAGAAGTAGTGGAAGCCAGCCCGCAGCCCGAGAGCTTCGTCCAGGTAATTGCTTTCGGGATGTTCGGCGATGAAACTTTTGAAATACTCATCGAAGCGTCCGGCCTGGAGGTAATTGCTGGAAAGCGGACGCATGGCGAATCCCTGGTTGATATTGAGGAAAATCCGGTAGTAGGCTTCCTCGGCCTCGCCCGTGCCGGGGTACAGCTTGATCAGCCTGTCCAGGGCCGAATTGCCGGAGAGGCCGAGGGCTTTGCCCCAGGCAAGCCTTTGCGCGGGGGTCAGCCTGAGCCGGCCGGCTGATTCATCGCCTTCCAGGGCATCGACCAGGCTGCAGGCGTCCACCGCCTGGGGGCTGAAAGAGTCCTCGGCCCAGAGCAGCCGGAACGCTTCGCCGGCCCGGTCATATCTGTGCTCCAGCAGGAGGCGGCAGCCTGCCAGCAAGACAGCCCTTTTCCAGAACCTGCTGTGCGGATATTCATCCCTGAAAGAAACTGCAGCCTGCAGCAGGGCAAGACCATCCTGCCATTGCCCGGCAACCAGTGAAGAGCTGGCCCGGTAAGACTCGACAAAAGGATAATCGGCGCATAATTTTTTGAAACGCTCCGAGGCCCGGCGGTGCAGGCTCACGAACTCCGGGCTGTCCCAGGCCAGTTTGCGGAAACCGGGCGCGGATGACTTCATGCTTTCGAGAAACTCATCCTCGGCATCCATGGCCATCTGTTTCAGGGCCACGGCGCTTGCCAGCAGCCCGCTGCGCGAAGCCTCAGTATCTCCTGCACTCCGGCGGTCCGCCAGGGAGACCACCTCGGAATAGATCTGCCTGCGCTCGGCCTGGTCAGCGGTAAAACTCTCCTGGAGTCTGGCTACCGGGTCCTTTGCAGCAGCCAGCGCACTGCATGACGGCAGGAAATAAACCAGGCAGCAGGCAGGAAAAATTTTCAACCTGGAGAAAACTGCACTTAAGATCAAAACTGAAGCCCTCTGATCAGCTTAAATGTCATCTTTCGTTTAACATCCCGAGCATCTGCCGATGCAGCCCTTCGCTGGCGGCAGCCAGGATCGAGTGGCTGGTATCTGGCAGGTAAGGCTCGCCGTTGAAATCGGTCGCTATCCCGCCGGCTTCCAGCACCATCAGGACCCCGGCGGCAGTGTCCCAGCTTTTCAGGCCCTCCTCCCAGTACCCGTCGAAACGCCCGGCGGCCAGGCAGGCCAGGTCATAGGCCGCGGACCCATCCCTGCGCACGGCGAAACTGCCCGCCAGGAACCTCTCCAGGCGGCTTACGTTGCGGCGCAGCACTTCCGGCTCGTGCAGGCTGTAGGGAACACCGGTTACCAGGAAAGCCTCTCCCAGGTCGGTAACCCGGGAGGATACCGCCAGCCGGCGCCCGTTGAGGAACGCCCCCGCCCCCCTGACCGCGGTGAACATCTCGTCCAGCGCCGGCTGATAGATCACTCCCAGCAATGTTTCCCGGCGGAATTCCAGAGCAATGGATACTGCGTAACAGGGATAACCGTGCGCGTAGTTGGTGGTACCGTCCAGGGGGTCGATCACCCAGCGGTATTCGCCCGCTCCCTCGGACCGGGTGCCCTCCTCGGCCAGGATCTCGTGGTCCGGGAACTCCCCGGAGATCCGCTCGGCCAGGAATCTCTCCACCTGACGGTCGACTTCGGTCACCGGGTCGATATGGCCCTTAAGCTCGACATCCACCCCTTTCTCGAAACGCTCCGTGAGTATCCGGCCCGCCTGACGGGCCAGGGAAACGGAAAGGCTGAGTGCCGGCTCGATTATGTCCTGCATACTGAACAATCCCGATCCACGGGTCGTGATTAACCCGGCGTAAATTGAAAACTCCCCTGCGGCAAGCCGCGAGGAATGCGCTCATTAGTCAATTGAAGAGTTTTAAGATAATCCCGGCCCCGAGCGTTTGTCAAGCCAGGCAGCGGAAGCTCTTGCCAACCGAGGCGGTTTCCGGTATTTTTCCTGAAACAAGAGGGGAGTTGAAATAATACCTCAACGCCCCGTGGTGAATTGAACAGCGAGCGCATGTTCCCGCCGTTCACAGCGGGAATAGCGAGCGAATAAAAAATAATCAAACACACCTTAACAATTGAAGATTCCAACATAGTTGCTTCAAGGCAGTCGAGTTTTTACCGGGGAATCCTGCCGATGAATCTCTTCCATCACCTCTTGGCGCTTACCGCTCTGGCCGCTGCAGGCTGCAGCCCTGCCGCGGTCTCAGAGGTCGAAGAAGCAGCCGCCGGTACCGCAAAGCCGGTGGTATCCACCGGCCTCGAAGTCCTGGTAACAGAGGACTTCACCCGCCTCAGGGGCCTCAGGCTGGGAGTAGTGGCCAACCACACCGGGACAGACCGCGAGGGCAGGTCGATCATCGACCTGCTGCTCGAGAGGCGAGACATCCGGCTGGAAGCGGTCTTCACACCTGAGCACGGCCTGACCGGCAAGCTGGAGGGCGCCTACGGGTCATCACGGCTGGAGGGCGGCGCACTTAAGGTATACAGCCTTTACGGCGAAACCCGCAAGCCGCTGCCGCAGTGGCTGAGCGGCCTGGATGCCCTGGTTTTCGACATCCAGGACATCGGGACCCGTTTCTACACTTACGGCACCACTATGGCCCTCTGCATGCAGGCCGCGGCCGAGGCCGGTATCTCGTTCTTCGTGCTCGACCGGCCGAACCCGATCGGGGGCTTGGTGGTCGAGGGGCCCGTGCTGGAGAAGGCGCTGCAGGGCGATTTCATCGCCTACTACCCGGTACCGGTACGCCACGGGATGACCATGGGAGAGCTGGCCCGGCTGTATAACAGGGAGTTCGGCATAGGGACGCGGCTGGAAGTGGTTGAAATGCGCGGTTACACCCGCTCCATGTACTACGATGACACCTCGCTGCCCTGGATCGACCCCTCCCCCAACATGCGCAGCCTTACCGCTGCCCTGCTTTACCCGGGCTGCGGCATTGCCGAGGCTGCCAACCTCTCGGTGGGCCGGGGAACGGAGCTGCCTTTCGAACTCTACGGCGCCCCTTACGTGGACGGCCGCCGCCTGGCCGCAGAGCTGAACCAGGCCGGGGTCGAGGGAGTCGCTTTCAAAGACACCTCCTTCGTGCCGGCATCGTACAAGTTCCAGGGGGAGCTCTGCGGCGGGGTCCGCGCCATAGTCAGCGACCGCGGGGCTTTCCGCAGCCTCGAAGCCGGGATGCACCTGCTGAGCGCATTGAAGAAGCTCTACCCGGGAGACTTCGACCTCACGAACATCGACCGCTGGATAGGACGCAGGGATGTAAAAGAAAGGATCGCGCGAGGGGAGCCGGTGGAGCGGATCATGGAGAGCTGGCGGGAAGACCTGGAGAAATTCCTGGAGGTGCGCGAGAAATACCTGCTGTACCGGCCGTAGGGCTTTTCATACCGGTTTTACCTCACTACTGTCCGGTTAACATTGAACTGTGGCGGGGGAAAGGGAAAAAACTTTTGCAAAAGTTTTTTCCCTTTCCCCCGGACCCCCTTGCCCTTTTTCAAAAACCTTTACCAGTTAAAAAATTGGCGAAAACAAGGCTTCGATATGTCCGCCAAGCGGCGAGAGAGTAAATATTACGTTACGGTTTGGGGGAAATTTCAAATCCCGAAAAACGATGATGTGGCTCATTCCCCCGGTATTACTCTGTTTGCCGGGATTATTGACGCACTTAACCGGACAGTACTGGTTTTACCTCAAAGATAAGAGAAACCGGTTCTTTTAGCGGGGCCTTGATGTCTTTTTGCAACGCCCCTCTATTTTTTTTCCCTGTTCTTGTCCAGGATCAGCCGCCCGCCAACCCCTACGTTCTCGGGCGGGTTCTCTTTGATCAGCACGATAATGGAATCCTCATCCAGGCCATACGCCCTGGAAGCGGCTGCAGTGAGCTCTTTGACAAAAGACCTTTTTACCTCGACTTCTTTGATCGGCGGGCCTTGTACGGTAACGACCGGCATGGTACACCCCCACGTTATGACTTGCGAGAAATCCTCTAAAAGTGCGGCTCAGGACTCATCCTCATCCCGGAACTCGGCCTCGATGGTGAGATAGCCTTTGTCCTTCCAGTCTGCCGAGCTCAGCTCCCGGAGAGCGCAGTCTACCGCCTCACGCACCGGGCCGTCGGTTTTACCCTTAAGCTCCTTGAGTTTCCCGTACACAGGCTCCAGGCTGCCCTCGGCCAGGGAGACCAGGGCCTCCACTGCGGCCTCCCTTTCCCGCTCGGTGGCTGCGGGGTTCACTACCAGCTCGGCCATGAAACCTACGCTCGACTCGCCGCCCACTTTGCCCAGCACGTGAATGCACTCGGTGCGGATTCCCTCCTGCCCCGGCCCGGGGTTGCGGAACAGCTTGACGATATGCCCGGCCAGGGGTTGTTCGGCCTCTTTCACTCTAAGCCTGGACAAGCCTTCCAGGGCCGCCAGCGCCAGCTCAGGGGTTCCCCCGGTAACCAGCTCCATCAGGGGCTCCACCAGCTCGCTGGCTCCCTCGAGCCAGCCGACTGAGAGCATGGCCCGGCGGAGTCCCTCCGCATCCGCCTGGTCCAGGCGCAACTTGATAATCCGGAGTATCTCCGCTGTCTTCTCCTCTGAAAGCGGCCTGAAATCCATCGAGTCCATTTTAGTCCCTGAGCCGGGAAGAATCAAATACCACCCCAAAAGGAGTGGCTTGCATGAACCCTGAAAGGGATTCACTCATTCTGTAAGTACTAACAATAATCATGAGCTGTTGGATCACTCGAAAATGAATGATTTTGTCTTTCGTAGGGGCACGGCGTGCCGTGCCCGTTTTGGGGATTATTTCCCACTCCAGGCTTTAAATGGTAGATTAACTTGCCATTAAACGCTTCTTTTCAGTATTCTATTTTGAAACCTCTAATCACGGGCACGGCACGCCGTGCCCCTACAACTTCTTTTTTGTAATCACTATCTGAGATTAATACTTACCGTGATTCACCAATTTTTACCTCTGATACCAAATTCTCTCACTTACCCGCATAGCAAAGCTGGTGGTTAAAAATATTAGGGCTATGCACTTGACTACGGTACATACTACATATAGTATTCCTGTTCATGGAGGATTATCCGAAAACAATGCTTGAACTGG
>JAFGTO010000577.1 GCA_016934095.1 Candidatus Glassiibacteriota bacterium | reverse complement strand
TTTTGAGCCGTTGACATTTGCAGCAGCGCTCAGCGCCATTCGCCGGCCGGCCACCCTGCCGGGCGCACCACCATAAAAAAAGACCCGCCTGGGTCGGGCGGGTCTTGATCTGGTAGCCCCTAGGGGAATCGAACCCCTGTTTTATGGCTGAGAACCATACGTCCTAGGCCACTAGACGAAGGGGCCTTTTTCCGGTCAGTACACCTGAGTAATCTAATACACTCTTCCCCGGCTGTCAAGACCCCGGCGCTTCTCCAAGGTCATGATCCCGTAACAGTGGGCCAGCAGCTCGGCAGGATGATAGGTAGCGCTGCCCTGGTGCTCCATCTGCATGCGGCAGGTGCTGCACTCGCTCAGGCCCCCGTCCACTCCCTCCCCTTCCAGCTTCTCGAAAATCCCCGCGCCCATGCGCAGCGAGAGGTCGCGGTCCGCGGCTTTCAGGCCGAAAGTGCCGGCGATGCCGCAGCAGGCGGCCCGGCTGTCCACCAGCTCCAGCCCGGCGATGCGCGCCAGGAACCGGTGCGAGGGCCTGCCGACCTGCAGGGCTTTCAGGTGGCAGGGCGCGTGGTAGACCAGCTTCATCTCCAGCCGCGCCCTGTCCGGCATGGGCTTGAGCTTCCCCTGGTCCTCGAGCAGGCAGAGGTACTCGAAAAGCTCGAAAGTGTTCCGCGCCACCTTTTCGGCCCCTGGCGAGGCGGTCCAGCCCGGGTACTCGCGGCGCAGGGTCAGCACCGAGGTAGGCTCCTGGCTCACCACGGCGTATCCCTGGTCTACCAGCCCGGCCAGGGTGTCCAGGTTCTTTTCGACCAGCCTGAAAGCGCTGGCCCGGTTGCCGTACGCCATGGCCGTGATCCCGCAGGAGCCGAGCTCCGGCACCACCACCTCCGCCCCGGCGGCCTCGGCCAGCAGGTCCGCCACGGCCTGGGCCAGCGAGGGGTCGTTGTAGCAGGCGAACAGGTCGCGGAACAGCGCCACCCGCGGCCGCTCGCCGGCTGCAGCGGAAGGCTTCCCGGGCCTGAGCCTGCGGGGAAAGCGGAACGGGGGCAGCCGCCGCCTGCGGTCGATCCCGGTGGTCCATTCCATCAGCAGGCGGGCCGCACGGCTGCGGTTGACCAGGTTGGCCAGGGGAGCCAGCCGGCTCGCCACGGCGGACACCAGGTCTGCCTCCGACAGGAGCAGCTCGCCCGGGCCCAGGCCGTATTTCCCGGCATACCGCACCTTGGCCTCCATCATCAGCCGGGGGATGTCCACGCCGGAGGGGCACTCCACGGCGCACATGCCGCAGCCGATACAGTAGTCGTAGACCTCTTTCAGGGCCCGGCTGAACTCGCCCCGCTCCCCGACCCTGCCGTAGAGCAGGTGCCGCAGCAGGTTGGCCTTGGCCCGCGGGCTGGCTGCCTCCAGGCCGGTGGCCTTGAACACCGGGCACATCGAATACTGCACCAGGCTCCGGCAGTCGCCGCACCCGTTACAGCGCTCCACTATCTCGGCGTAGGGCTGGCTGTGGTAGTTGAACCGCAGCCTGGGCGGCCGTGCCCGGTAAGGCCTGCCGAAACGCAGGTTCCTGCCCATCAGCCGGCTGTCATCGGTAATGATCTTGTCCGGGTTGAGCCGCCGGTCCGGGTCGAAGATCCTCTTTACCTCCCGGTAAACAGGGTAGGCATTCGGCCGCAGGCGGCTGATAAACTGGCTGCGCACCAGCCCCTCGCCGTGCTCGCCGCTCAGGGTGCCGCCCAGCCCGGCCACCAGGTCGCAGACTTCCGCGGCGATCTCCTGCATCAGGTCGATTTGCCTTTCCTGCCGCAGGTCCAGGTACGGCCTGATATGCAGCTCTCCCCCGCCGGCGTGCCCGTAGAATGCGGCAGTCAGGCCATGCCGCCGGAAAATCGCCGAGATCTTCCTGACATAGCTCGAGAGCTCCTCCAGCGGCACAGCCGCATCCTCGATAAAGGGGACCGGCTGCTCAGGCCCGGGCCGCCTGTAGAGCAGGGGCACCCCGGCCTTGCGCAAGTCCCAGATGACCGCGGTCTCCTGCGGGCCGGCGGGGATACGGCCGCCGAAAGCCAGTTTGCCGTTTCCCACTATATCCCGCCTGATCCTTTCGATCCCGCCTTCCGCCTCCTCGCGGGTATCGCCCACGCACTCGACCAGCAGGCAGGCCCCGACACCGGCGGGCAGGAGGTCCTTGTACTCCGGCCTGGCATCCTGGGCCAGTCCGATCATCAGCTTGTCGATCAGCTCGACTGCGGAAGGGCCGTGCCGCATCAGGGGGACCAGGGAGTCGGTGGCCTGGAGCAGCTCGCGGAAGTAGAGGGCGATCACCTGCCTGAAGGCGGGCCGCCTGACCGTGGACAGGCAGATACCGCCGATCACGGCCAGCGAGCCCTCGGAGCCGGTAACCAGGCGGTGGGGGTGGAAACGGCCGTTCTCGAGGGCACCGGCCAGGTTGTAGCCGCTGCGGTCCCTTCCGGTGCGGGGCCTGTCCGCGGCCACCGGCCCGGCGCTCGCGGCCAGCAGTCCGGGAATCTCGGCATACACCTCCGCCTCGATCCCCGGAGCGTGTTTCGACCCGAGCCGCTCGAGCGGCACCGGCTCGAAGCGGGCCGGGGTCCCATCGGCGAGCACCACGTCCAGCCACTTCACGTGGTCGCGGGTGTGCCCGTAGATTATCGACCTGGCCCCGGTGGCATCGTTGCCCACCATCCCGCCGACCGTGCACCTGCCCGAGCTGGAAGGGTCCGGGCCGATCATCCGGCCCAGCGGGGCGAGCCGCTCGTTCAGGCAGTCGAGAACTACTCCCGGCTGCACTGTTACCAGCTCGCCGTCGCTGTCCACCGAGACGACCCGGTTCATGAAGCGGCTGAACTCGACAACGATGCCGGAGCCCAGCGCTTCGCCTGCCAGGCCGCTGCCCCCGCCGCGCGGAATGATCGTCAAGCCCTCACCGGCCGCCAGCTCCATGGTGCGCAGCAGGTCCCGCTCATCCCTGGGGAACACCACCCCGGCCGGAATTATCTCGTAAATACTGGCATCCGAAGAATAGAGCAGCCTGGTCGGCAGGTCGAAACAGGCCAGGCCCGCAATCTCCCGCGGAAGCAGTCTCTTGAATCTCTCCATCATCTCACCCGAACTGAGTTCCGTATATCCCTGTAATATCAGAAAACGGACCTGCTGCAGCGGTTGTTGCCCTCTCAGCCTCCCGGCTCACTGCCTTTTCCAGGCAGAAACCTCACCCAGTTTCAGCACGACCCGGTCTATACTGTCGATCAGCGCAGGCACCCGGGCCTCGAAAGCGCAGCCGACTTCATCATTGGGGAAAATCACGACATTCTCCCGGTTCTCCAGCCGGTATTCCCTGCCCCCGCTCACTATCCCGATCCTCTTTATTTTCTGTTCCTTGCCCAGTGCGGAGGTAGTGGAGATCCTGGCGAACAATTTATAACCATCGGATGCCAGGCACTGGGAATCGAACTGTATCTGGGCCATTACCTCGCCGGAGGCATCGTATCCGGAAAAGACCAGGTCGGCAGGGAATTTCCTCAGCGCAACACTGCGGACAGCGCTGAGCCTCTGGTCGATATTCGGGTACCTGGCGAAGACTTTTATCCGCTCGGAGACGACGCCCTGCACGCCGGAATAATACTGCAGCTTCTGCAGGAGGCTGTACATGGCCTGTCTTTGATCGCGCTCCATCAAATAGGAGACCGCATAAAAATCCGCTTCCTGCTCGTATTCCCTCGAGTATCCGGCCAGGACTATCTGGGCAGCCATCGAGGAGAAAGACGACAGGATGTTGCTGAACAGGCCTGCGGGGACCTCCCTGGCGATGGGGCCGACCGTGGTGCCCACCGCGAACTTGGCCACCGACTTCCAGAAGGCGGCCGTTTTGCCTTTTTTATATTCTCTCCAGCCGTGCCTGCGTTCGATGTGTGCGATCTCACGGGCCAGCAGCGCTTCCAGCTCGCTGTCGGTCTCCAGGGCCTCCAGCATCCCGGTTGCGACAAAAACCGTTCCGCCGGGGCAGGCAATCGCCCTGAGCTGGTCCGATTCAAGGACCTGGAAAGCATACTTGTAGCCACGCAGCGGGGTCGGCCAGCCGGCTAAAACAACCGAGCCTACCCGGCCCAGCTTCTGGTTGAGAGCTTTGTTGTCGCTCAACGGATAAAAATAACGGGCCTCGGCCGCCACTTTCTGGCCCAGTATCATTTCCAGGTTGTAGTTCGGCATCCGGCTGGTGCTCATGAAACAGATGTTGCACCTGTGATAGCCCTGCCTCTCGGCCTCCTCGACATCGGCGAAAACCTCCTGGTCGTCCTTTCCAGGCAAATGGTTACAGCCGATGTAATGCAGCAGCTTGCTCTGCACGTTACCGACAAAGGGCGCGAACCCGTCATCCGGGCCCTCCGAGAAAGCCAGCTCGAACGCTCGCCGGAAATTCTCCAGGATCTCGGGCCCGGAGCTTCCCAGGTTATAGACCCTGATGCTGCCGCTGCCCAGGTACCTGTGCTGAAAACTGACTGTCAAGGAATTGTCTGCGCCCTGCGGGGTCGCCCCGACATCGGTTATCACCACCTGCTCTGGCCGGTTTAACGGGAACAGCCTGCTTTTCCGGTGCTCGTAGCAGGTCCTGTTCACCGACGAGTAGCAATATACCTTGGGCGAGGTGTTGTAAGACTCCCTGAGAAAAAAGGTCTTGCCCTTCAGCTCGGCTTTCAGGCTCAAGGCCGCATCCGCCGGCTCAGCGGCCGGCACCCGGCCTGTTGCAGAGAGAATAAGGACCGACCACACAATCAAGGCTCGCATTTTTCTTTTCCTTTGTCTTCGCATAAAGCAGAGCCGGCCCTTTTCCCCGGCGGGAGGCAATTTTTCCGCTGCCGGCAAACGGCAACCTGCCGTTCCGCAGCCGACTGCTGAATTTTAACTTCCCTTGCGGGACCTTACAAGGACTTTCCCGAAAAATCTTCCCTGACGCCGGGTTAACGGCTTGCCTGACCAGGAAAAAAATTAGACTTTTTCAGCCCGGATGCCGATATTATAGTAAAGGTTTTTTGTTGCTAAGGTTCGCACTAGTTGGCTGTTTTTTTCCGCTGTTCGAATTCCGGGCGAAACTATGCCGTCAAGGGGCGTGTACTCTAGAGGGGCCTTGAAAAAAGGCTTCAACGCCCCGAAGGAAAATTTATTTCTTCGTGGGCTGTCAAGGGCAAGACAAGCCGTTTCCAGTGTAACTGTACTATTTACTGCATGTTATGCAATTAAGGCTTCCTTGCCGCACGTTATTGTCCCGGCAGTGGAAACGGCCCTTGACAGCCATATTCCCTTGAACTTGTATTTGTGAACACGCTGATAGACCGAATCTCGTTCGCATATACCGATAATCTCAAGTAACCGCGGTCATTAAACGGATTTGTCTGCTGCGGGCATGGAAGCCCAAGCGCGGTGCGCCCGGTTTTATTTGCCATGTCCGATTACCTCGATGATTTCTTAGCTTACATATCCACTACCGCCGGGTTTCTCCTCTTCGTGGCCGTAATCTCCCTGGCATACTGCAGTATCTGGTTTCTCTTCCTCTTCGAGGAGAAATCCCGTCTCAAGAAAGGCGCAAAGAAGCCTGAAAAAGAGAAAGAACATGAAGAAAACGGTGAGCCGCCCAGGCAAAAGCGGAAACAGCCGGCTACCAGCGGCTGATCTTCCGTGAGCCTATCGGCGCAGAGATAAAAAACCGAGACACGACCGGTGTCTCGGTTTTATTCGTTTTCGGGGCATGCCTGGAGAATCAAACGAGGTCTGCATACAGCGGGAAAGCGGCACAGATCCGCTCGACCTGGCGGGATACATCCCGGTAGACCGTGTCCTTGCCCAGGTTGGATAGCACTGCATCGATCATGACGGCGATCTTTTCCATCTCGGCGGTGCCCATGCCCCTGGTAGTCAGTGCGGCCGTGCCGATACGGATGCCGCTGGTGATAAAAGGGCTGCGGGTTTCGAAAGGCACGGTATTCTTGTTGACCGTGATACCACAGGCATCCAGGGCAGCCTCGGCATCTTTCCCGGTAATCTCTTTTTCGGTCAGGTCCACCAGCAGCAGGTGGGTGTCGGTGCCTCCCGAGACCAGCCGGTATCCGGCGGAGTTAAGCGCCGCGGCCAGGGCCTTTGCGTTGTCGATCACCGCCCGGGAGTAGGCTTTGAATTCCTCTGACCGGGCTTCGCGGAAAGCCACCGCCTTGG
Organism: Candidatus Glassiibacteriota bacterium; assembly: GCA_016934095.1. Taxonomy (GTDB): domain Bacteria; phylum Gemmatimonadota; class Glassbacteria; order GWA2-58-10; family GWA2-58-10; genus JAFGTO01. The sequence goes on along the minus strand of JAFGTO010000577.1, from coordinate 4,418 downwards.
CGGCGATCACGTGCATCATCGGGCCTCCCTGGGTGCCGGGGAAAATGAGCTTGTCGATCCTTTTGGCCAGCTCTTCGGTGCAGAGGATAAGACCGCCGCGGGGGCCTCTCAGGGTCTTGTGGGTGGTGCTGGTCACTACCTGGGCGTACGGGACCGGGGAAGGATGCAGGCCCGCAGCGATCAGGCCCGCCGGGTGGGCGATATCCACCACCAGGTAAGCCCCTACACTGTCCGCGATCCGGCGCATGCGGGCGAAATCCAGGTGGCGCGGGTAAGCGCTGGCACCGCCCAGGACCATTTTCGGCCGGTGCTCCCGGGCCAGCTCGGCCATGCGCTCATAATCCACCAGGCCGCTCTCCCGGCAGACCCCGTAAGGGACTATCTTGTAGAGCATGCCGCTGAAATTTACCGGGCTGCCGTGGGTCAGGTGCCCGCCGTGGGACAGCTCCATCCCCAGGATGGTGTCGCCGGGCTGGAGCAGCGCCATGTAGACCGCCATGTTGGCCTGCGAGCCGGAATGCGGCTGCACGTTGGCATGGTCGGCACCGAAAAGCTCTTTGGCGCGCGAGCGTGCCAGCTCCTCTGCCTGGTCCACAAACTCGCACCCGCCGTAATACCGCCGTCCGGGATAACCCTCGGCATACTTGTTGGTGAGCACACTGCCCAGGGCCTCGAGCACCGCCCGGCTGACAAAGTTCTCCGAGGCGATCATCTCCAGTTTCCCGGCCTGGCGGCCGATCTCGCCGACAATGGCCTGGTAGATTTCCGGATCGACAGACTTGAGGTTTTTCATAGAACCCTTTCCTTCCCGGTCGGGAAATCGGCTTCGCGGGCCCGGCCCAAGGGATCTCAACCCGGCCCGAGTTTTTCTATTTTTTCAACCCGGCGCAGATGCCTGCCGCCGTCAAAACCGGTCTCCAGGAATTTTTTCAGGATGCCGCGGGCCTGCTGGGGTGCAAGCAGCCTGCCGCCCAGCGCCAGGATATTGGCATCGTTGTGCCTGCGTGCAATCTCCGCCATATTTTCATTCATGGCCAGGGCGGCCCGCACCCGGGGCAGCCTGTTCGCGGATATCGACATGCCGATCCCGGTGCCGCAGATCAGGACCCCCCGCCTGCGCTCCCCGCGGGAGACCGGGCCGGCCACCGCCGCGGCGAAATCCGGATAATCGGACGGCTCCGTGCCCGGGGCGCCCACGTCCTCAGGCTCGAAACCCAGCTCCCTGAGATAATTCACCAGGTCCTCTTTCAGCTCGTAACCGGCGTGATCGCTGCCGATCGGTATTTTCTCTCCCATTTGTCGCTTCCCACTCCTTATAGTATCTATCTATCCTCAGAGGTTATCCGCCCGCAGCCTACCGGCCCAGGAGCTGTTCCATCCTGTCGAGCAGGCGGTCCATCAGGCGGGCCGCCGCCACCACCGGCTCAGGCGAGGTCATGTCCACGCCGGCCCGCTTGAGAAGCTCGATCGAATAATCGCTGCTGCCGCTTTTCAGGAACTGCAGGTACTTCCCGACCGCCGGCTCGCCCTGGCTGAGGATCTTTTCACTCAGCAGGGCCGCAGCCGAGAACCCGGTGGCATACTGGTAGACGTAAAAATTGTTGTAGAAGTGGGGAATCCTTCCCCAGTTGATCTCGTAAATCTCATCCACCACCAGGTCCGGGCCGAAATATTTCTGGTACAGGCTGCGGCAGAGCTCGCTCAGGACTGTTGAGGTTAGCGCCCCGCCGTCCTCGACCTGCCGGTGGATCTCCCGCTCGAACTCGGCGAACAGGGCCTGGATATACACTGTGCCCTGGATCTGGCGGACATAGTGGTCCAGCAGTCCAAGCTGCATTTTCTCATCCCCGCTCACCTTGAGCAGGTGGTCGATCAGCAGGGCCTCGTTGGTGGTCGAGGCCACTTCCGCCACGAAGATCGTGTAGTCTCCATACATGTAGGGCTGGGCCTGCCTGGTGAAATGGCTGTGCAGGGCGTGGCCCATCTCGTGGGCGATAGTGAACACCTCGTGCAGGGTGCCGTTGTAATTGAGCAGGATATAGGGATGCGTGCCGTAGCTGCCCCAGGAATAGCCTCCGCTGCGCTTGCCCCGGGTCTCATAGACATCGATCCAGTTGGACCCGAAACCCTCTTTCAGCACGGAGAGGTAAGTTTCGCCCAGGGGTTTAAGACTCTCACTGACAAGCTTGACAGCGTCATCGTACTGGTATTCATCCTCGGTAGTGGGAAACAGCGGCAGGTAGAGGTCGTAGGGGTGCACCTCATCCAGCCCGAGGACCCTCTTGCGCAGGGCCACGTAGCGGTGCAGCGGCGACAGGTTTTGGTTCACCGAGCCGACCACGTTATCGTAAACCTCGACCGGGATATTGTCGCCGTCCAGCGCGGCTTCGAGGCTCGAGCCGTAATTGCGCGCCCTGGCATAGAAGATGTCCCGTTTGACAATCGAGGACAGCAGGGCGGCCAGGGTATTTTCGTACCCGTTGTAAGTGGTGTAGAAAGCCTCGAAAGCCCTGCGGCGGAGCTCCCGGTCGCCGCTTTCCAGGAACTTCTGGTAGCGGGCCTTGGTCAGCTCGACCTGCTCGCCGTTCTCGTCTTCGATCGCGGGATAGCGTATGTCCGCGTTGTCCAGCATGCTGAAAATCGTCTGCGGGCTGCGGGTCACCTCCGAGCTCATGGCGAGCAGCTTTTCCTGCTCCGGTCCCAGGGTATGCTCGCGCGTGCGCAGGATGTCCTCGACCAGGTGGCGGGCCGCGGCCAGGCCCGGATAGTCGAGCCAGCCCCGCAGGCGCTGCTCATCGATCTGCAGGATCTCCGGCACGATAAAAGAGGTGGCCGCCGCCAGCGAGGTGCCCAGACCCTCTGCCCGGTCGCTCAGGGCCTGGTAGGTGTCATCCGCGGTGTTCTCGTCGCGGCGCATGTGGGAGTAAACATAGAGCTTACCCATCTTCACTCCCAGGGAGTCTCTCAGCTTGAAAAGAGCTGCCAGGACCTCCGGGCTCTCGCCGAGCCTGCCGGAGAACGCCTCGACCTCCGGGATCATTTTTTTTACCTCTGCGAAGTCCCGCTCCCAGTCCTCATTGGCAGGGTAGATGTCCTCCAGACGCCATTTATAGCGCTGGTCGATTTCATCTCGGGTGATGGCTTTTTTCACTTCCGCTCCATAAGTCTCGGGTGTCGGGACAGCGCCGGCGAAAACCAGCGCAAGCGCGGTAACTACTAAACCGGCCAACACTTTGCTTGAATTGACCTTACTCATTTGCTCCTCGGGTGAAATTCCGGGATTCAGGGCCTGCTTTACCGGCATCCGGGAGGGTCGGGCTTGCCTTTCGCCCGGGTACCCCGGGGCCGATGAGCGCAGCCTCCCAGGCAGGCACTCGGGCCTCAGCCTGATATAAACCCGGGTTTGTGGAACAAAACAGCCGCCGGGATCCTATACCAGGGTAGGAAAACCTGCGGAGAGCTCATTTTTAGAGGCCGGCGGGAATAAAAAATAAAGATAAAGATTATACCCGTTATTGACAAGTATTACGTTGTCCGGTAAATTTGCTGCACGTCCTTGGCCCAACATCAACCATGCCGGAGTTATGCCCGTTTCAAGACTGCTGACCGCAAAAATCCCCGGTCTCCTGCTGGTCCTGCTGGCAGCCGCCATTCCGGTTTCAGCCCAGGAAGAGCTGGTGGGGGTCCGGATCCAGCCGGACTGCACCGGGTGGGAATGGGAGAGTTACGTATCACAAGCCGCCGAGCGTCTGGCTTTGGCTGTCGAGTCCCGGGTCATCGAGGGCCTGCCCAGGCGCGAATTTGTCCGCGACAGTAGCACCACCACTCTCGATTTCCGCTTCCGGGTAAACGAAGACGGCAGCCTGCTGCATTTCTCCCAGCTCAGGCCCCGCAAGCGCTACCTCAGCTACCTGGTCAGGCGTACTGTCAGTGAAACGAATCTCTTCGACCCCCTGCCCGATGATTTCCCGTTGTTCTATCTCGATTGCACCGTATTCGTCAGCTGCCGGTTCAGGCCGACCGGAAGATACAAGCGCCTCTATTTCCAGGAGCCCCTGGACAGCCTCGAAAAAGTGGATGAGATTGTCATCCTCAAGCCGCTGTCCAACGAGCCGCTTCTGCTCTACGAGCCGACCGGCATCGATAATAAAGAGCTGCTCGACCGCTACAAGAAAAGCCTCGGCCTCCAGGACCCGATCACCGACACCAGCAGTTACACGCCGCTGAGCTTCGACGGCCGGCGGGTGGCCGTTTATAACGCTTATGACAGCCTGCGGGTGGGTACCTACCAGTTGGATATCCTGCGCGGAGAGATCATCCGGGAGCTTACCAAAGCCGGAGCGATCGCCGAAGGAGTCGAGTACACACCAAAAAAACCTGCTCCGGCAGCACCAACCCCTGGCCCGGAGGTTTCCGAC
>JAFGTO010000576.1 GCA_016934095.1 Candidatus Glassiibacteriota bacterium | reverse complement strand
GCATGTCGCCGGGCAGGAAACCCAGGCGCTCCCCGGCTTCCACAGCCGGACGGGCCAGGATGATCCGCTTGACCCTCCTCTTGTTCAGGGCATCGATGGCTGCGGCCACGGCCAGGTAAGTCTTGCCCGTTCCTGCCGGGCCTATCCCGACCACGATATCGTTTTCCATGATCATCCGCAGGTAAAGGTGCTGCCCCGGGCCGCGGGCTTTGACCACCTTTTTGACACCGGTCAGGTAGATCCGGGGCTGCTTGTCCGGCTCACCGTCTTTGAGCAGGGTGCCCTCGCGCACCCCCCGGGCCAGCTCCCCGATCTCCCTGGCCTGGAGGGTCCTGCCGGTCTGGACCGAATGTATCATCCGCAGGAGCACTTTCTCCAGGTCCAGTGCTTCCGGCTCCTCACCGACCACTACCAGGTCCGAGCCCCGCAGGTAGACCTCGCAGTCGAACATCGTCTCCAGCAGCCGCAGGTTCTGGTCGTTGGAACCCAGCAGGCCCAGCATGTCGACCCCTTCGACCTGGATCCGCCTGGTAGTCTGTCCCCTGCCCGTGGCTTTCACCATTGGAAAACTTCCGGCTCCTTTCCTCTTCCGGGATACGGCGCCTGCCGAATCGTGATCATTTCCTGGCAATTTTCCTGATATGGAGCTCCATCAGCTCGCGGTCATCCACTATCGAGGGCGCGTCCTCCATCAGGGCGCTGGCCTTGGCTGTCTTGGGAAAGGCTATGACGTCCCGGATCGAGTCGGTCCCGTTCAGCAGCATGGCGATACGGTCCATGCCCATGGCTATCCCGCCGTGCGGCGGCGCCCCGTACTGGAAGGCCTTGAGCAGGAACCCGAACTTGTATTCGGCCTCTTCATCGGAGATGCCGAGCACCTGGAAGATCTTACGCTGCAAGTCCCGGCGGTGGATACGGATGCTGCCGCCGCCGATCTCGCTGCCGTTGAGCACCACGTCGTAGGCCCGGCTGCGCACCTTTGCCGGGTCAGTTTCGAGCTTGTCCAGGTCATCCGGGTGCGGGCTGGTAAAAGGGTGGTGGGCCGGGCTGAGCGCCCCGCTGGCCGGGTCTGTCTCGAACAGCGGGAAATTTGTCACCCAGAGGAACTCGTACCTGGTCTTGTCGATCAGCCCTTCTTTTTCGCCCAGCACCAGGCGCAGGCGGGCCAGGGCCTTCGAGCTCAGGTGCTCCGGTCCGCCGACAAAGACTATCAGGTCGCCTTCCTTGGCCTTGCCGGCAGCGGCGGCCCGGTCGAACGTTTCCTGGCCCACTATCTTCTTGATCGAGGCGTCGTGCGCCCCTGAGGCGCCGACCCGCTGCCAGACCAGCCCCTTGGCCCCCATCTCCACCGCCACCGCCTCAAGGTCGTCCAATTCCTTGCGGCTGTAACGGGCCGCACCGGGGACCACGATCCCGCGGATGCGCTGGCCGGTCTCGATCATCTGCTCGAAGACCCGGAAACCGCAGCCGCTGAAAGCCCCGGATAAGTCCTGTATCTCGAGCCCGTAGCGGGTGTCCGGGGCATCGCAGCCGTAGCGCTCCATGGCCTCGCTGTAGCTCAGCCGGGGGAACGGCGCCTGGACCTCGACTCCCAGGGTCTCCCTGAATATGGCCTGCAGCATGCCCTCGATCACCCTGATAATGTCATCCTCGCCGACGAACGACATCTCCACGTCGATCTGGGTGAACTCAGGCTGACGGTCCGCGCGGAGGTCCTCGTCCCGGAAACAGCGTGCTATCTGGTAATAGCGGTCCAGCCCGCCCACCATCAGGAGCTGCTTATAGAGCTGCGGACTCTGGGGCAGGGCGTAGAACTTGCCCGGGTGCAGGCGCGCCGGCACCAGGAAATCCCGCGCCCCTTCCGGGGTCGGCTTGCAGAGGATCGGTGTCTCGATCTCCAGGAAGCCGTTATCGTCGAAATACCTCCTGGTGGCTGCAATCGCCTTGTGGCGGACTGTGAGGTAACGCTGGAGTTCCTCGCGGCGCAGGTCCAGGTAACGGTAGCTCAGGCGCAGGTCCTCGCTCAGCGTCCCCTTGTCATCCAGCCGGAAAGGCGGGTTCTCGCTCTCGGAGAGCACCTCCAGGTGATCGACACTGACTTCGATCTCACCTGTGGCCAGCGAGGTGTTGACCGTACCATCCGGCCGCGGCCGCACCCGGCCCTGGATGCGGATGACATACTCGGCGCGCAGGCGGTGGGCCAGGGCGTCGATGTCCTGCTCCGCACTCTTGCGGTCGAAAACCACCTGGGCCACCCCGTAGCGGTCGCGCAAATCGACAAACACTATGCCGCCGTGGTCGCGCCAGCGGAAGACCCATCCCACCAGGGTCACCTCGGTGCCGCAATCTTCTTTGCGGAGACTGCCGCAGGTGCGGCTGCGGTAATCCGTCCGGTAAATTTTGCTGTCCGTGCTAGCTATTTTGATCCTCCGTTCCGCTGCAAAGGCAGATAACCTTTGGCAATTGATTACTTAACTTGCAAATAGACCGATCCAACCGTAATTATTTATAAACTCCGATAGCCGTTGTCGGCAACAACTGATATAATATTGAAAGCCCTGAAGTTACACACCCCGTCTGCTGCGCAGACACCCCTCTCCAGAGGGGAATTGAAAAAATTCCTGAAATTTCAATTATAAATCAACTTCCGTCATATTCAGATAAAGCACCTGATATTGTCCTATATGAAAGATCATCCATAGCCTTATCATATTTCTTCTCAGCATCATAATATGGTATTAACTTCTTTACCATCTCATTACGCATCTCTTCCGAATGAGATAATTCCATTTTCTCTTGATTTCCTGTTGATAGCTCCCGAACCAGGAATTTTTCTTCCTTTAGCTCGTTTTCTCCCAAAATAATTGCATGGCTTAAACGTAGCCGATCTGCCTGTCGCAACCGCGATTTCAGGCTCCCCTCCTCGAATTCCATCTCCACACGAACTTTCTTGCGAATAAATCCGGCCAGAGAGAAAGCCTCTTTCAGCGCAATATCTCCCAACCATGCAATATAATAGCCAGCCTTCCTTACATACTTGTCTTCCTCGAATTTTATTCTGAGCGCCTTGTCCTGCTCGATTGCCAGCAGCACCCTCTCGGTCCCCAGGGAAAAGCCGATCCCCGGGGTGTCCGGCCCGCCGCACTCGGCCACCAGGCCGTCGTAGCGCCCCCCGCCTCCCAGGGCCACGGTGGCGCCCAGCTCGCCGTGATGGACCTCGAATGCCGTGCGGGTGTAGTAGTCCAGGCCCCGCACCAGGTTCTTGTCCTTCTCGAAAGAGACCCCGAGCACTCTTAGCCAGTGCTGCACCTGGTCGTAATGCTCCCGGGCCTCTTGGCTCAGGTATTCCTCCATGGCCGGGATGCCCGCGGCCAGCTCGTTGCACGAGGGCACCTTGCAGTCCAGGATACGCATGGGGTTCTTCTTCAGCCTCAGCCGGCAATCCCCGCAGAGCCGCTCCTCGTGACCGCGAAAATATTTCACCAGGGCCTTAATGTAAGAAGCCCTGCTCGTGGTGTCCCCCAGGCTGTTCAGCTTGAGTACCAGCCTGCGGATCCCGGCTTCTCTCAGGACCGCCACCATCATGGCGATCACCTCGGCATCGACCAGTGGGCTGAGGCTGCCCACCGCCTCGGCGCCGATCTGGTGGAACTGGCGGTAGCGGCCTTTCTGCGGCCGGTCGTAGCGGAACATGGGGCCCAGGTAGTAGAGCTTCTGCAGCCTGCGCTCTTTCCACATGGCGTTTTCGATGTAGCTGCGGATCACCGGGGCGGTCCCCTCGGGGCGCAGGGCCAGGCGGCGGCCCTTGCGGTCGGTGAAGCTGTACATCTCCTTGGCTACGATGTCGGTTTCCTCGCCCACGGTGCGCAGGAAAAGGTCTTCCTCCTCGAAGTCCGGGGTGCGGATCTCCCGGTAGCCGTAGCGCTCCATCACCCTGCGCGCGGCCGTCTCCAGGCGCTGCCAGCGCTCCACCTTTGACGGAAGGATGTCCTGGGTGCCCCGGGGAGCCTTGTATCTCATCTAACGCTCAACTCCTCTTTTTCCGGTTCGCTTCCCTGCCTGAAAAGACTCCGGCCCCTGGAGGCCAGGTAGAGCCAGGCCGCCAGGAAAACCCCCAGCCCGTCCGCGGCCAGGTCGGCCAGCTCCACGGTCCGGTTGGGGATGAAATACTGGTGCAGCTCATCCAGGGCGCCGTAGAACACGCCGAGCAGGATACCCAGCCAGTATACCCGCCGGCTGCGGGCTCCGCTTAAGCGCAAGGCCCGGGCGGTCAGCAGCCCCAGCACCCCGAACTCCACCAGGTGGGCCAGCTTGTCCTGGAACCTGAACAGGTGCGGCCGCTCGTGCCCGATCGGCAGGGAGCTGAGGCTGAAAATCAACAGCATCCAGAGCGCCACGGGCAGCCAGAGCTTCCATCCGGCAGGGGCCTTCCCCTCCCCGGCGCTGCCGCTCATTCCCGGTCCCCGGGCTGTCCGGCACTCCGGGCAGCCAGGTGCGCAGCGGCGAAATCTCTCAGGGCCTGTTTCCAGGGCCGGGGGGGCTCCACACCCTCGGTGAGCAGGCGCTCGCAGTCCAGGGCGCTGTTGGCCGGCCGCCTGACCCGTGAGGGGAAGTCCCCGGACTTCCCCGGTATCAGCTCGCAGCCGGTGAT
>JAFGTO010000098.1 GCA_016934095.1 Candidatus Glassiibacteriota bacterium | reverse complement strand
GTGCTGGTAAAGTCTCTAATTAAAAACAGCCAAAGCGTAAACCACAATATATAGTGGGTACCGTAATCAGGTGCATAGCCCTAAAAAATATTACAATCAAATACCGAGAGTCTCGCGCGCACCGCGGAAAGAGAGGTTCAGTAAGCCCTCGGCACGGGAAGAGTCGAGCGAGCAGTCGGCCGGGCGGCTTTCTCCGAGCTCCTCCAGGGACCCGGCGACCACCGCTCCGGTGGAGAACCCCAGTGCCGCGAGCAAGGCCCTGCCGAAAGAGAAACGTTCCAGGCGGTCGCGGCCGGCCAGGTGAAGGGTGCCCTCGGGCCGCATCCGGGCCAGCTCCAGCAGCGCCCCTGCCAGCTCATCCACCAGCACCGGCGAGCGGAATTCATCCCGGAAAAAGGTGCAGTCCCTGCCGTCGCGGATAGCCTCGACCGCAAACCTCAGGTGGCCAGGCACCCTGGCAAAGTCATACATCAGGGAGGTCCTGACCACCAGCGAGCCTGCCAGGGTCCCGCGCACCGCCTTTTCGGCCTCCAGCTTGTCGCGGCCGTATGGCAGGACCGGTACCGGGGTGTCCTCCTCGCAGTAATTCCCTTTCTTCCCATCGAAGATCAGGTCGGTGGAAATGAAGATGAAATACGGCTTTTCCTCCAGAGAGGCGCAGGCTTCTGCCAGCCTGCGGGTCCCCTGAAAAGTCACCTCGCGGTCTTTCTGGCTGTAAGCGGTATGGACCACCACTTCCGGCCGGATCCGGTCGATCAGCCCGGCAGCCTGAGAGCCGTCTTTGAGGTCCAGGCGCACTGTGCGGACCCCTGCGGAGCTTTCAACCGGCCTGCTGAAATATGTCCCCCGGACCTGCCAGCCCGCTTCCCCGGCCAGGCGGCAGAGCGTGCCTCCCAGAAAACCGCTGACCCCGGTAACCAGCATCCGGCTCATTTATCGAGCTCCTTTGACAGCGATGGCGATCATGCGGTATGAGCGGTGCGGCTGGTAAGGCGAGCGGTCGAAATCACCCCAGAGGCCGACCACCCTGAACCCGGCGTCCTCAAGCATGACTGTCAAATCTTCCACCCCGAACATCCGGATCTCGAACTCGTAGATATGGGCTTTCCTGCCGTCCCGAAAGAGCAGCGCCCGCTTGACTCTCAGGAGGTTCTCCGGCCCGATGCGGCAGTCCTCGACCATATCGAACGAGGGGTAGGCCTGCTCGTACTTACCGTTGAAGGCCCGGCGGGCCACGGTCCAGTTGATCAGGTCGAGCAGGTAGCACCCTCTGTCGGCCAGGACCCGGTAGACCTGCCCCAGGACCCGCCTGTCATCCTCAGGGTCGGTTCCGTAGCCGAACGAGGTGTACATCTGGATCACCGCGCCGAAAGAGCCGTCCCTCAACGGCAGCTCGCGCATGTCTCCCCTCACTGCAGAGATGCTCCCGCCGGATGAGCCGGTACCCGTCTCTGGCACCTGCTCCAGGAAATAGCGGCAGCCGTCCAGGCCCACCACCCTGTAGCCTTTCCCGGCCAGGGGAGCCGCGTGCCTGCCCCAGCCGCAGCAAAGGTCCAGCAGGGGCAGGTCTCCGGGAGGCCCCAGCAGAGCGCTGACCGCCTCGGCCTGGGCGCCGCTCGCCGGGACCTCATCGCGATAGATCTCCCGGGTGTAAGCGCCGAACTTATCGTTGAACCATTCGGGGAATGTCATCTGTCGACCGGGTTCAGTATGTTTGCGGTCAAGGGGGGCGGAACGGGCAAGTGCCGGTCACTCGAAATAAGCGACCGCATTACGAAAGATCGCCATACCCTGTCCCTGCTCGACGAGCTTTTGCCTGGTCCAGCGCGGGTGTTGGCTGCGGTGCAGGAAAGCCTCCGGATGGGGCATCAGGCCGAAAACCCGGCCGGTGAGGTCGCAGATCCCGGCGACAGCATTGACCGATCCGTTGGGGTTTTCCGGGTATTCCGGCTGTCCGCCGCCCGGAGTGCAGTAGCGCAGGACCACCTGGCCCGAGCGCTCGAGCTCCTCCAGGGTTTCTTCCGTGTCTGCCACGAACTTGCCCTCTCCATGGCGCACGGGCAGCTCCAGCCTGTCGATCCCCCGGGTAAAAACACAGTCCATCCGGTTTTCCGCCTCCAGGTGCACCCAGCGGTCCTCGAACTTGCCGGAGTCGTTATAAGTCAGGCTCACCCGCTGCCTGCCCAGGCCGCTACGGCCGTCCGGCAGCAGCCCCAGGCGCACCAGGACCTGGAAACCATTGCAAATGCCGATCACCAGGCCTCCCGCCTCGAGAAAAGATTCCAGGGCTCTGCCCAGACGGTACCTCATCTTGTTGGCCAGGACCTTGCCCGAGGCAATGTCATCACCGAACGAGAACCCCCCCGGCAGCGCCAGGATCTGGTACTCCGCCAACAGACCAGGACGCTCGATCAGGTCGTTGACATGCACCCGCCGGGCCACCGAGCCGGCCTTGAAAAAAGCGTACTGGGTCTCATAATCACAGTTGATACCGAAGCCTGTCAGTACCATGGTTGCAGGTCTGACCACCTTACTCCCTCCCTGCCACAGTAAAAGCGGGCCGGCCGGACCTCGCCTCCGGCTGGTACGTTTTATGCGTCATAAAAAACAAACAGGGCGGAAACCATCCCCACCGGAGGAGCCGATCCATGCCCAGTCTCGCGACCGTCGCCGGCTTGTTCAAAGATATCTGGAACGACTTCAAGGAAGAAGGTACGGCCAATCTGTCCACTTTCGCCTACTTCCTGTTCTTTCTGATTTTCTTTATTATCGTAATGGCTTTTTCCTATTATCCCACAAGCTAGTTAAAAAACCTCCAGGCAATCTTTTCCCCTGCGGCAGGACTTTTTTTCCCGCCTGCTATGCCATATTACGTGCACTTCACTAATATTACCAGGCGAGCGGATTCTGCCAGGCGACGCGCAGCAGATCCACTCTCACGCTTATTATCTCCGCTTCACCGGTACGTATCGAATGCACGGTCAGCACCGGGTTCTCGGCGACCATTCCCACCAGGGCGCAAGGCACTGTGGAGATTATTTCCTCAAACTCACTCCTCAGCTCGGGTTGCACGGTAACCACGAACCTTCCCTGGCTTTCGCTGAACAACAGCAGGTCGTCCCGCTCGAAATGCTCCGCACCCGGCACCAGGGCCAGGTCTATCACCATCCCCAGGTCTCCGGCCAGCGCGCTTTCGGCCAGGGCCACCCCCAGGCCGCCGTCCGAGATGTCGTGGCAGCTGGCGACCAGGCCCCGGGATATGGCCCCGTGCAAGGCCGTGAAGACCTCGTGCGAGCGGGCGGCATCTACCCGGGGCACCCGCTTGCCCACTGCACCCAGCAGGGCGAAATACTCGCTGCCCCCGCACTCCTCGAAGCTTTCGCCGACAACATAGACCAGGTCGCCCGCCCGCTTGACATCCATAGTTACCGCTCTGTTTACATCGTCGATGATTCCCAGGGCGGTTATCAGCAGGGTGGGAGGCACGGATATTTTTTCCGGCCCGCTGCCGTAGTCGTTTTTCATGCTGTCCTTGCCGCTGATCAGGGGCACGCCGAAAGCCGTGCAGTAATCGTACAAAGCCTGGCAGGCCCGCACCAGCTGCGCCAGCTTGTAGGTCCCATCCGGGGTCTTGTCCGACTGCACCGGGTCGGGCCAGCAGAAGTTGTCCAGAACTGCCACGCGGTCCGGCCGGGCCCCGACAGCCACCACGTTGCGCAGTGCCTCATCCAGGCAGCAGGCGGCCATATGGTAGGTGTCCAGGTCCGAATAGCGCGGTATGATGCCGCAGCCGACCGCCAGGCCCCGGTTCGACTCCGGCAGCGGCCTGACCACCGCCGCATCGGAAGGGCCATCGTTCCGGGAGCCGGTAAAAGGCTTGACCAGGGTGGCCGCCTGGACTTCGTGGTCGTACTGGCGGACATGCGACTCCTTGCTGCAGACATTGTAGCGCTCGAGCAGAGCCAGCAGGGTCTCGTTCAATGAGATCCCGGGGCCGGGCAGGACCGGGTCCGGGAACTCCGGCTGTTGCCAGCGCGCCTCGAGCTTCATCCGCGGCAGCCCCTCGTGGAGGAACTCCATTTCCAGCGCTCCCACGGCCCTGCCCTCGAAAAACACCCGGAACAGCCCCG
>JAFGTO010000575.1 GCA_016934095.1 Candidatus Glassiibacteriota bacterium | reverse complement strand
GGTCTGGTCGATGTACCTTTGTCTTGTCCCGCTGTCGCGGGCCGAGAGGCTGCCATCCCCGGAGCCGGCCAGGAAATAGGTGGGGCTCACCGAGCCCATGCGCAGCCCGTGGTGCTCGAGCTCTTCTTTCACCCGCTGCGCGGCCGCGAAATCCCCGTTGATCCCATCCCTGGAGAAGAACCAGAGGATGTGCTGGCCCACGGCGGGCGTGGAGCGGGTCAGGCTGTGCACCAGGCCGGCATCCCGGGCGATTTCCTCGCTGGTGCGGGCTGCCCCGCCGGTGCCTCCGCCCTCGAACCTCCCCCCGCCGCCGAAACCCTGCCAGAACTGCCAGGCGGGAACCTCGACCTCGAAGCGCGTGGTGAGCTCGACCGCCCGCTCGACTGCCTGTTCCCCGAACGAGGCCCTGAGAAAGTCCAGGCCCCTGTCCCTGATTATATCCAGCTTATGTGCCATGTCGCGACTCCGCTAACTGTGATTACGGCCTGCTGAGAGGCCCGCCGATTCCCCTGCGAGCATCATTGTATTTTTTGTAGGGGCGAGGCATGCCTCGCCCTTGAGAAAAGGAGTCTCGATAATGAGTTACAAACCTGTTAACGGCAGGCTGCGGGCATGGCTTTGAAGCTACAGGATTACACACCCCACCTGCCTGTGCCTAACCCTTTCTTTCCAGCTCCCGGAAAAACCGCTCGCGGTAGCTGGAGAGCTTTTCCCGGGTCCCGGGACCGAACGGCTCGAGTTTGCTGTAGCGTACTCCCAGTCCGCTTACCCCGACCTCGCAGGGGTGGATTTTCAGGCAGGCGGCTTTGCCTGCGATCGCTGCGCCCAGGGTGGTTGTCTCGCTCAGCGGGCTGGAGTCCCTGTCCAGCAGGGCATAGACATCCCTGCCGGTCAGGGTGGCGGCCAGCCTGCCGAAGTAGGGGTCTTTCGAGCCGCCCGCGGTAAGCACCACCGGCAGGTCGCTGCCGCCGGCGATCAGCTCGACCTGGCAGGCGGCGACTATGGCTGTGGTCAGGTTGGCCAGGATCAGGGCTTTCTCTCCTGACTGGAAAAAGGCGGCCTCATTGGTTATTCTGCCCTTAACCTGCGGGAAAGGGCCGGTCCCGCGGTTTACCGGGCTGATGTTCGGCAGCACGAAACAGTCCGCGGTGCCGAGGACCTCTTGCAGCAGGGCCTCGTCCAGCTCACTGCCGAAAGTCTTGCCCCGCCGGCCGGCGAGCTCTTTGAGGTGGCGGAAATCATTGCCGCCGCCGTACAGGGAGGTGGCCACCGGCTCGCCATCCACAGTGCCCTGGACCAGGATATTGCGCCCGTACCCATCCGGGGGCAGCTCGACCCGGCCGCCGACCCGGGCGGCCATGGTCCAGCTCCCGGCATCGAGGTGCACCACCGGCCTGCCCGCTTTTTCCGGGAATGCCAGGTAAAAGGTGGACATGACCGGGATATGGGAAAGGCAGGTATCGTGCCCGCCCGGTATCACCAGCGGTCTGCGGCCCAGCCCCAGCCCGGCCGCCTGGGCGGCCGGCATCTCCCCCAGCGGCCGGTAGACCGGGCGCGGCTTTTCCGGCACCAGGGCATTGAAAGGCTTTATTTTCCTGCTGAGCGAGCTCGGGGTGCCTGGCGGCCGGTTGATGTTCCGCGCACCGGTGTGGCACATCCAGTAGCTGTGCTCGTTCCCGGCGGCCTGCACAGCCCGCAGGTAGTCATCGCCGAGGAAATGCCCGGACATCAGGACCCCGTAGGTGCCGAAACCGGCGGCCCGCGCGAGGACCCCGGGCCGGCAGAGCTCTTCGTACAGCAGCCTTTTCAACAGGGTCAAGCCGCCCGGGAAGTCCCTGATCGAGCCTGTCTCCAGGTAGAACTCCCGCTCATCGCCCGCCAGGCTGCGGAAAAGCTCTTCCACCCGGTCGGGGTACTGCTGGGTATAAGCCAGGGTCAGGCCGCGGCCCGGGACCTCGGCCAGCGAGCCGTCCCGGCCGACCAGCCCGCCGGAGGCGCCACGGGCCGCCGGGGCCACGACCCTGCAGGCTTTCAGCTCCTGCGGCAGGGCGCGGACCACGCTGTCGAACCAGGAAAACTCCTCGCCGGTGCAGTTGTATTTCAGCCCTCCGTCTTCCGTTACCGGCGTGTCCGTGCTCCGGGAAAAGACCGTAGCCAGGGTGTCGAAGTCGAGCACCTCGAGCTTGATATTGGTGGCCCCGTCCACCGGGACAACGATCGTCTCCACAGGCTCAGCCCCCGCCCGGTCGTGCCCGGGCCGGAAAGTTCACGGCGTCAGCACGCTGGCAAAGCGGTAAGTGCCCGAGCCCAGGGCGTACACCTCGCAGCCGCTTTCGCGCTTGATCAGGACCACGCCCTCGGACTGCCCGGCGGGCTTGCCGCTCTCGGTAACCTGCGCCCCCTCATCCGCCGGTACATAGACCATGGCCATGGTGTTCACCGGGATGGCCACATCCAGCTCGAACGAGCTGCCCTGCAGTCGCCAGGCGCTGGCGATCTTCCCGTGTATCGAGGCGTATTCGGCCCCGGCGTGCTCCAGGCCGCCGCCCGGGATGGGGTGGATCACGATGCTGCGGTAACCCGGCACCTCGGGGTCGAGGTCGATGCCTGCCACTGAGCGGTAGAGCCACTCGGTGATCGAG
>JAFGTO010000574.1 GCA_016934095.1 Candidatus Glassiibacteriota bacterium | reverse complement strand
TCAGGTCCTCATCCGCAGTCAGAGATATTCCCTCAGTCTTGCCTTTCTGGAACTCTTTCTCGGATTCCACTGTCCAGAAACGGGGACCATCCGCTTTGAGTCCACCGGCTGCCAGGCAGGTCAGCAGGATTACCTGTGTAATTCTCAGATTGAGCAATCGTTCCTCCATTAGCGTTCGTCCGGGTCAGCAGGCCCTGCTTCCGGTCGATTAGCGAACCAGGGGGTCAAGGGCGGGGCTTGACCTCGACATGCATTATCTTGAAGCCGTTAATGATAAAACCGGTGGGCCGCCCTGTCTCGGCCACCGTGAAATCGGCCAGGGGCAAGGCAGCTCCGGAGGTTTTCTCCGATTTCAGCAGGGACCAGACCGAGGGAGGCAGGCCGGGAAGCATCTGGTCTCCCATGATAAGGCCCTTGTCCTGGCGGAACACCTTGACATACAGGTAGTTGTTCCTGCGGGAATCGTTGATCAGCCGGACCAGGTGTTCGAGGCTGGTGTAGCGGAAACGGTTCGGCGAAAGCTGCATCTCGGTGCGGGTGATCATCTCGCCGGAGCCCACCAGGATGAACAGGTCGGATTCGGCCCTGTCCTCAGGCACCGCCAGGCTGAAATATTCTCTGATCAGCGGCTGCGTATAGGGGTTGAGGTGGACCTCGAGGTTGAGCGTATCTCCGGGATACACCGTGCTCCGGTCCAGGAAGACCTCGCTGATCCCCGCCCTGGGGTTGCCCTCACTCAGGCGCAGCTTAAGGTCTATGCGCTCGATTTCGGCCGGGCCGTAGGGGTTGTTGTACAGGTAGAGCAGGGCTGTCTGCAGGGTCCGGCTGGAAGCCGAGGCGGCATCGATCCCGGCATACATGTCTTCGATTATCACCGGGCCGGTATCCGCCAGCTCCAGCCTGCCGCTGAGCTCGATGGTCTGCTCGAAAGCCGCCTGGCCGCTGGCCATCAGGGAATTCACCATGATCAGGCCGCCGAGCAGCGGGGTGAGCATCTTCTGCCGGATCATCTCGTAGTGATAGCTCAGGGAGGGCCTGCCCGCCGCCTCCAGCTCGATGCTCAGCGGTATCATCGCCGGCTCGCCGCCCACCACTGCCCTGATCCCGTTCATGTGGTCGTCGGTCACCGTGCCGATGAACCCGGTGCTGTTGGAGAGCTTGAAAGAGCGGGACAAACTGGGCATTACGGTTACGATCTCGGCGGCGGTCATCGGGAAATCCACGGGCCCCATCGACATGAAAGGGTGCCCGAAAGCCAGCACCCGGCTGCTGTCGCGGTAGGTCACGGTGCCGGTGGCGGCCAGGGAGAGGTCCCCGCGGACCAACTGGGCGCTGACCGGGGAGCCGGCCTCGAAGAGCGGGGGCTTGCCAGGGTGCGGCTCGTTTTCACCCCCCCCTCCCATCAGCGGGACCAGGCCGAAGCGGCGGAAGGTCTCGCCGTAGCTGTTGAACACCTCCGGATGGCATCCTGAGAAGACCAGCGGGATTTCGAGGCGGGTCAGGGCGGGGGCGCCGCCGGCGTAGCCGCCGGCTGTGGGCCGCAGCAGGCGGTCATCGCGGTCGAGCAGCGGGTTGGGCGGGGGGGTGTCGGGGTCGTAGAGCCGGGCCTCACCGGAGCTGCTGCCCACCGCCCGGCCTTCACCAGGCCGGGCGGCGCCCCCGCCCCCGGGGCTTTCCGCCGCCTCCATACCTATCTCGAGCATCTGTTCGATCGGCGTAATGCCGGTTATCGGCTCCTTGGAAAAAGACCAGCCGTAGGCTATCGCGCCCACCAGGCCGCCGTCGAGGTAAACAGGACTGCCGCTCATACCGGCTACCAGGCCGGTATATTCGATCCTCTCGCCTGAGAGACGGGCGAGGATGATGTCTTTTTTTGGAAAAAAGTTCTTCAGAGTGCCGATAATCTCTACCTGGAATTCCTCGATGCTGTCGCCCTGAAACACTGTCCTGCAGACACCAAGCATTCCGGGCTGAACCTCGGAAAGCTTCATGATCCGGGTATCGGAAGCGTATGTAGAAGTGAATGACGCACAGAGGGAAAACGAAAGGAATGAAAAAATATTGAAAAATCTCTTTTGCATGAACAGGGACACCGATCGTTGAAAAGAGTGAAATAAAGCACTTAACCCGGATAATTCATAAGGACTTTATCTTGTGCATTATAAAATGCCGGTGGGCGCGGGCTGGCATCCTTTTTGCTTTGGCACTGGTATTCGGATAAACCGACCGGTTGGAGGAGGGCAAAAAGGATGCCAGCCCGCGCCTGACAGGGCACAGGGCTTACTCGTTGCTAAAATTTATGAATAATTCGGGTTAAAAGAAACAGGACCGTACGGATGTGCAACCAGGCCCAATTAAGAAAATCTATTTTAATAAGAGAAATATGTCAACCTTGAACAGCCCGGGGGCCGGATACTGTTGATAAACTGTCAAATGGGAGATGTTCCGCAATCGTGGAGGGTGTAAGCTCTAACCGGCGGAGGGTGCGGCCCGGCCGAAAATTCGCAAGATGAGCCAGAGCAGGAGAATGCAAGCCGGCAGCGAGAGGTAGGGGCTTATCAGGCCCATGCCTGCGGGCAGGTACCCCAGGATGACCGCCGCCAGGGCCACCACCAGGGCATAGGGAAGCTGGGTGCGCACGTGATCGACATGGTCGGCGCCGCAGGACATGGAGCTCATGATAGTGGTGTCGCTGATCGGGCTGCAGTGGTCTCCGAACACCGAGCCTGAGAGAACCGCACCCACTGTGCCTAACAGGGAGAGCTCGACAGCGGAGGCAGGCAGCCCGGCTTCCAGCGGAAGCTGGTAGGCCAGCGGAATGATCAGGGGCGTAAGTATCGCCATGCTGCCCCAGGAAGTGCCGGTGGAAAAACTGGTCGCCGCAGCGATAATGAAGGTCAAGGCGGGAAGAAGCCCCGGGTTGAGCACGCCGCTGGAGACGGAAAGGATATAGTTCGCGGTTTCCAGCTCGCCGCAGACCAGTTGAATTATCCGGGCCAGGGTGAGGATAATCATGGCCAGAGTGAGGGACTTGAATCCGATCAGGAAGGCCTCGACACATTCTCTCAGGTTGAGGATGCGCTGGATCAGGTACATGATAATGCAGGTGAAAGTCCCGGCGAACGCCGCCCAGAGGAGTACCTGGAAGGGGTCCGACTCTCCCACGATATAGTACAGGGTCGCCGGCTTGCCGTTGGCGGTAACCGCCGCGTGGCCGCTTTTATACAGGCCGATCAGCAGGGTCAGGCTCATCACTCCGATAGGGATGATGGCGTTGTACCAGTGCGGCGGCGAATTTGTTTTCAGGGCAAGGTTCGTCATCTCGTCATCCATCAGCGGCTGAGCGTTGTCCTCAAGCAGCTTACCGGTCTTGACTGCCCGCTCCTCGGCACGCCTCATCGGCCCGAAATCCCGCTCGCTCCAGGCCACCATCAGCACGAACACCAGGCAGGCCCAGCTGTAAAAATTGTAGGGAAGGGACTTGATAAACAGCCAGTAGGCGTTCCTGTCCAGCCCGAGGTGCGCCAGGGAGTTGCCGATCAGGCCCAGCTCGAACCCGATCCAGGTGGAGATCAGGGCCACGCTGGCTACCGGGGCGGCCGTGGAGTCGACAATAAAGGAAAGCTTCTCGCGGGAGATTTTCAGCTTGTCGGTGAACGGACGCATGGTGTTGCCTACCATCAGCGTGTTGGAATAATCGTCGAAAAAAATCAGCAACCCCATCAGCCAGGTGCTGAACTGCCCCATGCGACGGCTGACTGCCAGCCTGGACAGGCCCTTGATCAGGCCGGCGGCGCCGCCTGCGCGGGTGATCAAGCCGACCATGCCTCCCAGTGTCATGCTGAAAATGATAATCCGCACGTGGTCCGGGTCCGTCATCGCCTGGACCAGGTAGGTGTCCAGCAGGCGCAGCAGTCCGATCCATGGATTGAGATTGAACAGCAGGCTGGTACCCACCCAGACCCCGACAAACAGGGCCGGAATGACCTGGCGAAATACCAGGGCCAGGAATATCGCCAGCAGCGGCGGCAGGATCGATACGAAGCCGGGAAAAGACCTGATAACCCTCAGGTGGGTCAGGTCTCCCGAACGGGCCTCCAGGATGTAATGGCCGCTGCCGGAGATACCGATTTCAGCTATTGCTCCCGGGCCGAGCGCTAACGGCTCGCCCTGGAGCGCGTCATTCTCCCAGCGGTAGACCTGCAGGGTCCAGGCCGGAGTTTGCCGCTCAGGGGCTTTCTTTTCCGGGAGATTAAATCTCAGCGTGGAGGACGAGTATGTGGCCCGGGGAAAATTGAAATGTGCGGAGAAGTTGTCGCCGGGCGGTTTGGCGAGGGCTGAGACACAGGCAGCCAGTGATAATACGGGTACCAGAGAACAGACAGACCTTCGGGCTGTTGAAAAGACCGACCGATAAGCCGTTTCCGGGAAAACCATCCCTGTCCTTTCGCGTTTTATCAGCGGAACCGAATAACTGACTGTCCTCTGAACGCAGAGGATGCCGTGGGCTTAAACAAAGCCATAATTTATCGCCCTCAACCGCTTTTGTCAAAATTAAGGTTGGTTTTGCCGGGAAACATCAGGGCGAGGTATGTTTTTTGCTTCTAATTATTTGCCTTGAAGACTCCCCTTGAGCAAGCTCTAGGAGAATCTTCGATTATTTATCTTCGCTCGCTGGCCAATTCAGCTCACCCGGCTTTGCGTTTCCAGGCACGGGGTCCGCTTGACTTGGCCGGCCGATTGAGTCATAATGAAGTGAAAGTGGTCTTGAGGATGAAAACCACCTGCCGTTCGGCTTTTTTTACGATATGCCTGTTTCTGGTCGCAGTACTGAGCTGCCGCGATCAGGTTTATTCTCCTTTCTTTAACCCGCCAACGCCATCGGCGCCGAATTATCCGGCAGCGGGGCTGGAGATTTATACGGAGGCCGGCGACGGGATTGAGGATGATTGCACCACGCTGCTTGACCGGGCCGACAGCCTGTTTTTGCTGGAGGTGCAGGTTGGTGAGCCGGTTCCGCAGAGGTTGAGCGAGTCGGTTTACCGGATCGAGCTCGAGGTGAGCGTGGGCCTGAGAGAAAGCGGACTGGTGCTGGCGGACACTTCGAGACTGGTGGTCGCCGGCCCTGGGGTATACCCCTTGGCCCTGCCGCTGGAAAACCCGAAAGCCCTGTCGCAAGGGGAGAACCGGATCTCGATCATTGCCATAACCCGGTATCTGGACCTCGATGGGTATCTGGCGCTCCCCATGGGCAGGAAGATTCACTACTGTGTATTGACTTGGTAGCAAAGGTTTGCTGTTCAAGACAGGACAGATGGAAGCATGGACGAAGAACGCGAAAGAAAAAATGAGGTTCCCGACAGTTCCGCGGAAGAACCGCCGGAGAGAGAGCCGGTAGCTGAGGCCGGCGAGCCGGAAGAAGTGGTAATCGTTCCAGAGGACTCGCCTGGGGAGCGAATCGCCGGGGAAGCTCCGGACATCGACGAGGAAGCTCCGGACATCGCCGGGGACACGGCAGTGTTTTCCACCGCGGAACAGTTCGTCGATTTCGATGTCTGGGTAGCCGCCCTGGAGGCGAACTTCGGGCCGGACTTCGAAAATGTCCTCCACGATTCGCTGGGCCCGGACTGGCACGCCCAGATTAATAGTAAAATGCTGTCAGGAGAAAATTTCTACAACGTGGTCCAAGGGATTAAAAAGGATCTGAAAGGCGGGGCGCAAGAGTTAGACGTGATAGACGAGGATCACCTCTCTTTCGAGGCCTTGAGCGCTGAGGGAGGCTATGGATCCCTCGGCGATGGGCCTGGTGGAGGCGGAGGACCTGGTGGTGAAGGGGATGACTCCATTCCGCTGGCCGACCTGCACCGCAAGGAGTTTATGACCCAGGACAAGTTCAAGCTGGACACCAAGCCGGAAGATTACGAATACGAGAAAGTATTAAGGTACAAAGGCGAAGGCACTGCAGGGGAGCGGGAGGAAGAGGTCGTCCTGGTGGATCGCAGCGATTTCGAGCAGCTCAGCTATTATGCCCACAAAGAGAAAGAACGTCACAAGGATGACATCGAGCTGGATAAGGTGCTCAAAAGGGACAGCCTGACCAGGCAGGCCCATAATAATCCGGTTTATAGGATTATGGCTGCGGCGGCCGGCGTTATCTTCCTCTACGCTTTGCTTTGCGTGGTCAGCACTTTTGCCTGCGGTTTTTATTCCCGCGGCTTGCTGAAAGACCTCCCCCCGGACATGGTTTTCCGGCCTTCGACCGCCCTGCACAAACAGGGCGAGCTGTCCCTTTACAAACCTGACGGAAACAGCATGGATCAGCCTCTGATTTATTATACGCTCCGCCCTGCCGTGAAAAAGATGGATTTGAGAGCTGTCGACAGCGGGACGGAGAGAAGGTTTGAGCTGGCGGCATGCAACCCTTCGCTGATTGTAATGCCCAGAGGCCCGAGAGGCGATTCGGTTACTGTGCGCAAGCATTACCGGGAGTACTTACCCAGCAACCTGGCAGGGCTGCTGCATACACCCTGTCTCAGCCTTACAGAAGAAAGTACTTTGGTGCTGGAGGCCTATGAAACTGCCTCCAGCAGCCTGCTTCCCGGGTTGCTGAGGCTGGAGATCAGCGACGGGCAGGGCTCGCCGCTCGGCCGGGCATATCGGGTCGGCGACCGGTTGAATATCCTGCTCGACACCCAGCAGGCCACCGGCCAGCAACAACTACAGACTTTGAGAATGAGGCTGGTCTTGCTTTTTTCCCTGCTGGATCTTTGAATTGACCGGCCGGCAATTCATCAAGAGGTGTTGAGGTCTTTTTTCAACGCCCCTTTCAATTGTTTTCAGTGTAGTGAATA
>JAFGTO010000573.1 GCA_016934095.1 Candidatus Glassiibacteriota bacterium | reverse complement strand
TGGAAGAGTTGGTCGGCGAGACTGTGCGCCTGGTGCTGAAAACTTCGGACAACCGGCTGGAGTGGGCGGGCCGCAAGATCGACCTCAGCCCTCCCTGGCCGCGCAGGCCGATGCTGGAGCTGTTAAGCGATGCCCTCGGCGAGCGGCTGGTCCCCGGCCAGCTCGCGCGGGAGCGCCTGGCGGTTCTCTGCGACAGGCACGGTATCGAGACTGCACCGTCCATGGGACCGGGCAAGCTGATCGACGAGCTGTTCAGCGAGCTGGTGGAGCCGGGCCTGATCGACCCCACGTTCGTGACCGATTACCCGGTGGAGACCTCGCCGCTGGCCAAGCGCCACCGGGAGACCCCGGAGCTGACCGAGCGTTTCGAGCTGATCGTTGGCGGAATGGAGCTGGTGAACGCTTTCTCCGAGCTGAACGACCCGCTGGACCAGCGCAGCCGCTTCGAGGCCCAGATGAAGCTGCGGGATGCAGGGGATGACGAGGCCCAGGTGCTGGATGAGGACTTCCTCAGGGCCATGGAGTACGGCATGCCGCCTACCGGGGGGGTGGGGATCGGCATCGACCGGCTGGTGATGCTGCTCACGGACTCTGGCTCGATCAAGGATGTCATCTTTTTCCCCCAAATGAGGCCGGAATAACCCCATGCGGGTCGATTTCTTTATCGCTTTGAGGTATTTGACCTCCAGGCGCAGCTCGCTGCTGTCGCTGTTCACCCTGATCAGTATCTGCGGCGTGTTTGTCGGGGTGATGGCCCTGATCGTGATCCTGGCGGTGCTCAATGGGTTCCACGAGGACCTGAAAGACAAGATCCTGGGCACCATGCCGCATGTCACTATCCTGACCTACAATGGTGAGCCGATCGAGCATTACGATTCGCTGATCGCCGAGATAGCCAGGCTGCCGGAAGTCTCCTCCGCAGCCCCGCTGGTCTACTCGGAGGGCATGGTGGTTTCCGACGGCCAGCACAATATCGGGACAATCCTGCGCGGTATCGATCCCGGGCGTGAGAACAGCATCACCGAGATCGGCGAAAACATGATCAGCGGCGGTTTCGTTTTTACGGACAACCCAGTGGAGGGTGAGACCGCCTACCCCGGGATCGTGATCGGCAGCTACATGGCCCAGGTGCTGCATGTCGGGGTCGGGGACGTGGTTACTGTCTGGGCCCCCCGGGGGGTGAAGATCACTCCGTTCGGGCTCTCCGCTCCCTGGCGCAAATTCAGGGTGCTGGGCATTTTCGAGACCGGGCTTTTCGACGTGGACTCCAAGTTCGCCTACCTGTCGCTGGAGCAGGCCCAGTCGTTTTTCGGCATGAAAAATGCCGTCAGCCACCTGGAGATCCGCCTGGTGGACGTGGAGCAGGCCTATGACCTGCGCGAGCGGATAGTGAGGATGCTGGGCGGGTATCCGTTCACCGGTACCGACTGGCTGACTTACAACCGCAACCTGTTCGAGGCCTTGAAACTGGAAAAGGCCGTGATGTTCGTCATTTTGACATTAATCGTGCTGGTTGCGGCGTTCAATATTGTCAGTACCTTGACACTGCTGGTGATGGATAAGACCCGGGAGATCGGCATCCTGCGCTCTATGGGGCTGACCGCCCGCTCGGTGGGCCTGATCTTCGTTTTCGACGGTATGGTGATAGGGCTGATCGGCACCGTGCTGGGCGCGGCCGCCGGTTGGCTGGTCTCGACCCTGCTGGCTGAGTACCAGTGGATTTCCATCCCGGGAGATGTTTATTTTATCAGCGAGTTCCCGGTGCGGATGCAGGCCGGGGATTTCGGGATCGTAACTGCGGCGAGCGTGCTGATTTCCCTGGCCGCAACCGTTTACCCGGCTTTCCGGGCGGCGAGGCTGCTGCCGGTGGATGCGATACGCTATGAATGACCGATGCTTGAGCGCGCACGGGGTGGAGAAGGATTACCCCAGTGGAGAGGGCGGCCTGCTGCGGGTCCTGCGCGGGATAGACCTGACTGTGGAAAACGGCAGCTCCATCTGTATTGTCGGGCCGAGCGGCGTCGGCAAAAGCACTCTGCTCCACATCCTCGGGGCGCTCGAGCAGCCTACGAGGGGGGAGGTCAGGGCCTGCGGACGGGCCTTTTTCAGCCTGGATGACAACCGCAGAAGTGCGATGCGTAACAGGCTGCTGGGTTTCGTGTTCCAGTTTCACTACCTGCTGGCCGAGTTCTCGGCAGTGGAAAACGTGGCCATGCCGCTGCTGATCCGTGGTGTCGACTCTAAGCAGGCAAACGAAGCTTCTTCTGCCATATTGGCGGAAGTTGGCCTGGCCGGACGCCTGCACCACCGGCCGGCTCAGCTCTCCGGCGGAGAGCAGCAGCGGGTGGCAGTGGCTAGGGCGCTGATCCATCAGCCGGAATTCATCCTGGCGGATGAGCCTACCGGCAACCTGGACAAGGTCAACGGCCAGATGGTGATAGACCTGCTGTTCGAGCAATTGGAAAGGCGCGGGATGGGTTTTGTGCTGGTAACTCACGATGACTCGCTCGCCGAGCGGGCCGGGCGGCGTTATTTGCTGGAGGAGGGTAAGCTCCACTCCCTGGAGTAAGAAGGTACGACTCTTGCGGGATGGATATTGAATCCTGCAGGTGTGTGCCGGACCTGCTGCAAATAATGCGAAAGGGCGTTCGCCATGAAATGTGAGAAATGTAAAAAAAACGAGGCCAAGATTCATTTTACCCAGATAAAGGACGGTAAGGTTATCAGCTACAACCTGTGCAAGGAATGCGCGGAGAAACAGGGGTTCAAGGCGGTGAAGTTCGACAGCGAGCAGCAGCCGGCTTTCGCTCCGGAGACTAAAGACCACGTGCTCAGCGACCTGGTCGAGGGGGAGAGTGCGGAAACCGGCGAGTGCCCGGTCTGCCATAGCCGGCTGGACGATATCAAGCGCACCGGCCGGCTGGGCTGCGCCAAGTGTTATTATACTTTCGAAAAACAGATAGATGTCCTGCTGCGCCGGATCCAGGGCAGCTCTTTCCACCTGGGCAAGAGGAGCGGCAAGCCGGTCAGCGAGCACTACGGCGACCAGATAAAAATCCGTGAGCTGAAGAAAAAACTCAACGAATCGGTAAAAGAGGAAGATTACGAACAGGCGGCCCGACTCCGGGATGAAATCCGCACCCTGGAAAAGAGGCTGGAGCTGAAAAAATAGCGGGGCCGCGGCTGACGCAGCCAATCGGGTAAAGCAGGCGAGCCGGAGGTAAAAATATCGCCGCGCAGTTCAAGTCGAACCGATGAGAGAAAACACATTTTCCTCCGGATTTGATTTACTTCTGAGCCTGCTCCGATTCTTGAAGTTATAAAATCGAGGCGATATTTTTATGAATAATTCGGGCTAAACAGACAGGTTTTACATGAGTTCCCTTGATAAAATAAAAGAAGTGCCGGCCTGGCTCGACGCCGGCGGCAAGCACTCGGATAT
>JAFGTO010000097.1 GCA_016934095.1 Candidatus Glassiibacteriota bacterium | reverse complement strand
GTATTTCCAGGGCCTGGAGCAGGTCAAGGCCACATGCGAGAAATACGGCGTTGAGATCATCCCCTCGATTTTTTCGGTAGGCTACGGCGGCTCGGTGCTGGCCCACAACAAGAACCTGGCGGCCGGCCTCCCGGTCGAGGATGCCTTGTTCGTGGTGCAGGGCGGCGAAGCCCGGCTGGTCGCCGACCCGCCGGTCGAGGTAGCCAACGGCGGCTTCGAGAAGTACCGGGAAAACCGGGCCGCGGACTTCAGCTACGCCGGGGAGCCGGGCGAGGTCATTTCCGTTGACACGCAGATCTTCAAGGAGGGCAAGTCATCGCTGAGGTTCGAGAATTTCGACCGCTACCCGGAGAGCGCAGGGAGGCTGAGCCAGCTGGTGGCGGTGAGCCCCGGAAGATGCTACCGGCTGAGCTGCTGGCTGAAGACCGAGGGCCTGGACCCCTCGAAGCCTTTCAGCTCCGGCAACCTCAGGCTCAGGGCCCTGGGCGGGGACGGCAGGCCCCTGGAGTACATGAACATCAACGCGCCCCCGACCGGCGACTGGTTCAGGGTGCCCCTGGCGTTCAACAGTTTGAATAACGACGAGGTCGAGATAGTGGCCGGGGCCGAGGAAGGCAAGAGCGGCAGGTTCTGGCTGGACGGCCTGAGGGTCGAGGAAGTCGGGCTGGTCAACCTGCTGAGGCGGCCCGGGACCCCCCTGACCGTGCGGGGCGAAAAAAACGGCACGCTCTACGAGGAGGGGCGCGACTATGCGCCGGTGGCCGACCCGGAGCTGAACTTCCGCTTCGACCATGACGGCCCGGCGATCAAGGTACTGCCGGAGGGGAGGATCAAACAAGGCGAGCGGCTGCGGGTCAGCTACTATCACGGCACTTACGTCTACGACGGGCAAGTTACGGCCTGCATGTCCGAGCCGGAGCTCTATGAGATCTGGCGCAGCCAGGTGGGTCTTATCCACCGCCACCTGGCACCGGACAAGTATTTCCTGGCACTGGATGAGATCCGCGCCGGCGGGACCTGCAAGGCCTGCACCGAGCGCGGCATGACCATGGGAGAGATACTGGGAGACTGTATCACCAAGGCGGTGGGCTTCATCCACGAGGTCAACCCCAAGGCCGAGGTTTTCATCTGGTCTGACATGCTCGACCCCATGCATAACGCCGGCGGCCGCCAGGGCAATTATTATTACCACGTGGACGGTACCTTTACCGGCTCGTGGGAACTCGTGCCCAAGGACCTGGTGATCGCCTGCTGGTGGTACAAGATGCGCGAGCAAAGCCTGAAACACTTCTCCGGCTTGGGTTTCAGGACCATCGGCGCGGCCTACTACGATGCCGATGACCTGGAGAACCCCAAAGGCTGGCTGGATGCCCTGGATGCCACGCCGGGGGCCTGCGGCATAATGTACACCACCTGGCTGAACAAGTATGCCCTGCTGGGGGATTTTGGCGACCTGGTCGCTGCGCACCGGAAGCGGGAAAAGTAAGGCACGCGGAGGGGCAGAGGCACAGAGGCTCTGCCAACCCAATACGGGCAAGGCATGCCTTGCCCCTACGGCAGAATACAACGTTTATACCTTTGACCACGCACATAGCAGGGCCAAAGGAATAATGACACAGAGGCCCCGCCACCCGGAATGTAGGTGCACCGGTGTGCCGTGCCCGTGGCCGGGTTACCTTGAAGCCCCGGGCGTGGACGAAAAAATCCCCTCTTTGAGAGGGGTGCCTGCCGCAGGCAGGCGGGGTGTGTAATCTTGCAGCCTCGCCCCTACGGCAGAATACAATGACGTAGTCAGGTTTGCTCCTCTAGCAACCCACCTGGGGCAGGGGCCCGGCCCTCCCGGCGAAAGGCTCCGCCAGCCCGGCAGCAACACCGGCCTCTTCGCGCCGGCTTTCCGCGCCATCCCCGGCGCAGGCGGCAAGCACAGCCACGGCCGCAGCCAGGGCCGGAAGGAAAATGAACCTGTTGAGGGACATGGAGGACTCCCGGAGAGGTTGAATTGAACAGCGGGTTTAGCAGGCTTTGAACTACCTGCCCTCAAATCCCCCCTGGCCCCCCTTTGGCAAAGGGGGGAAGCGGCCTCCCCCTTTCGTAAAGGGGGATCGAGGGGGATTTATACAACTGCATTTTAAAGTAACCTGATTTCTGGTACGCAACTCTAGCTCTCCACCCGGAACTTGTCTATCAGGGACTCGCCGTTTTCGTAGTCGTAATAGGTCTGGATCATCAGCGACAGCAGGGACCTGCGGTAGCCCAGGTAGGCATCCAGGAAGTTCAGCTCGGTCTCTTTCTGCCTGGCAACCATCTGCAGCAGGTCCTGCAGCGAGATCAGGTTGTCCCGGTACTGGTTCATGCCGAAATCGGTGATGTCCTGGACCCTGCCGATGTTGGACTGCATGTTCAGGGCGCGCTGCTGGTAGTCCCTGAGGTTGTCGACAGCATTGACAATGTCGCTGCGGATCCTGTTTTGGGTTTCCTCGATATACAGCTCGGTCTTTTTCAGGCTGATCTTTTCTGCTTCTATCCGGGCTTTGCGGCGGCCCCAGTCCCAGATAGGCACATAGGCGTTGATTGATACCGAGTAGCTGCCGTCGTAGTCATCCCAGATCTCCCGGAACTGGTCTTTCTGTTTCTCCATGCCGTAAGTCATCTCGAGGTTAAGATGGAAAGCATCCCAGCCCGTGGAATTGTTAACATCGATCTCGCCCTTGCGCTTGTCGATTTCCAGGATGCGCAGGCGCGGATGCAGGGAATTCCCGTATTGTATGGCCTGGTTTACATCTATCTTGATCGGGACAACCTTCACCACCGGCTCGATGAATACCGAGTCTTCGTGGCTGAGCTGCAGGCGCTGCTTGATGGCTGCGATCTCACGGCGGATCTCGCTCTGGTTTCTCAGCAGCGACTCCCTGGCGTTGGCCAGCTCCACCTGGACCTGCACGGTTTCTATGACGCGGGCCGTATCCTGCCCTGCCTTGACCTGAGCGATCTCGGCGATCTTTCTCAGGTTTTCGATCTGGAGGTCAAAGATGGTCTTCTTGTAGCTTACCTCGAAGAGGTCGTAGTAGTCATCCGACACCCGGTCGATCAGGCTGACCCGGTCTGCTATATATTCGAGCTCGCTTTTCTGCAGGTCGAGCTCGGCATCCTCGATATCGTTCTTCAGGTTGTTGGGCAGCAGGAACGGCTGCTCGAACTTGAGGAAAAACCTGTTGTAATAATCCACCTCTTGCCCGCCGTCCTCCTGCGAGTAACGGTAGATCTGGTTGTTCAGTGACAGGTACCCGTTGGTGGGATACCCGAAAACCAGCACCGGCTGTTTTACCGACAGGTCCATTTGCCAGAGCCGGGTGTTTGAATGGATGATCTCGTCTTTTTTCAGCGTGGAGTTCCATTTGGTCTCGGATACCGCCTCGATGTCCGGTGCCTTTAGCTCCATGAAGATCCTGGACTTCAGCGAGGCCTGGCGGGACTTCAGCCAGAAGCGGGTCCTTTCTATCCCCAGCTCGAGCTGCTTGATCCGGTAGCTCCTGCCCATGGCGATATTCACTGCGCTGTCCAGGGTCAGCAGGACCTGCTCCCGGGCGAACAGAGGTTTTTCGCCGCTGACCTGCAGGCTCACGGCCATTAACCATACGAATACGGCGGATTTTTTCCAAAAGCCGGTCTTGTCGTGCTTCCTCATCGAGTCCCTCCTGTTAACAGGCATTTCGCGTATCGTACTGTCGTGGCCTTTTCAGGCCGCAGTGAACAGAATATTTATCGTTGTCCCATTCAGGGGAATGGGAGAAAACTCCCGCCTCCAGGCGAAAGCCAGGTCTGCCCCAGGGGGGCCTTTTGTTTCCGCCGACTGAAGTCAGCGGTTATAAAGCGGTAATCGTAAACTGCCGCCGTTTGAAAGCGGCGGCCTTAAGCAGCGGCTGCCACGTGCAGAAAGAGGTCAATCCGTGTTCAAGCAGACCCCGGCCGCCGGGTGAGCAACCGGCAAGACCCGCCCGGTATTCAGGGATGGCTTCATAAGTAACGAAACAGGCGGGAGGAAGGTATCACTGTGATCAGCGGCGGCTTCACCGGCCGTCGCCGAAATCCGGCAAGCAGCCGGTGGGTGCCCTGTGCCCGGTTGCCTCACTCGTTCCGCATTAGATCCAGTCAGTATTCCGGTTTAGCTACCCGAGATTTTGATTAAATTATAATTCTGGTTTTTTTGGCGCTTGTCTTATTTCTTCCGGGATTGGGTACGGAATTGGCTAGCGAGCGCATTCCCCGCAGCTTGGCTCTCGGGGAGTCTTCAATCGATAACCCATTTAATTTCCCCATGAAGCCAGCGGTGTCGTACCAGAAGGATCTCTTCACCGCCCGGATGAGAGTAAGTAGGGTTCACTGAAAAAGCCAAGGAGTCTTTATAATTAATTGCAATTTAATGGGTTATGTATTATATTGGGGTCATTCATCAG
>JAFGTO010000572.1 GCA_016934095.1 Candidatus Glassiibacteriota bacterium | reverse complement strand
GTTACACTGGAAACGGCTTGCCTTGCCCTTGACAGCCCATGAAGCAATAAATTTCATCACGGGGCGTTGAGGTGTTTTTTCAACGCCCCTCTAAATATATGCGGTTGTATACCGCAAGCAAGAATAAGGAGACCTGAGATGGCTGAGACTAAACTTTTCGGCGCCTACGATGGAGTCGAGGTGGAGGACACCCTGCTGTTGAGAGATTTCACACCCCGCACGGTCCTGGTGCAGCAAACCCATATCCCGGACAAGCCTGCATACCCGGCCGTGGATGCACACGTGCACCTGGATGAGACCGGGGAGCGCGATGTTTCCTTTTACCTGAGGCTGATGGATGAAGTGGGCCTGGCGGCCTGCGTGTCGGTCCAGCAGCTCTGGGGGGACGAGCTCCTGGGATACCTCGGGCGCTTCAGCGGGTCGCACCCGGACCGCTTCCGGGTGGTCTGCTGGATCGATGCTGGCAAGCTGTCCGGGCCCGGCGGCATCCCCGAGATCCTGGAGGGGATGAAACGTTATAAAGATGCGGGCCTGGCCGGGGTCAAGTTCTGGAAAGACCTGGGGCTGACCGCCCGGACCCCACAGGGCGAGCTGTGGCGCATCGACGATGAGCGGCTGGACCCTGTCTGGGAGCTGGCCGGCGAACTGGACCTGCCGATAGTCTTTCACACCACGGACCCCAGCGCTTTCTGGCAGCCCCTGGATGGCTTCAACGAGCGCTACGAAGAGCTGATCCGCCACCCGGACTGGGCATTCAACGATCCCGCCAGGTACCCGCCCAAGGAAGAGGTGCTGGCCCAGCAGGAGGCGGTGATCCGCCGCCACCCGGGTACCCGTTTCTGGGCGGCCCACTGCGCGGCGCGGGGCGAAAACCTGGCAGAGCTGACCCGCCTGCTCGAGACCTGCCCCAATTTTTACCTGGACACCTCGGCCAGGATCAACGAGCTGGGCCGCCAGCCCTGGACCTCGCGCGAGCTGCTGGTCCGCTTTGCCGACCGGGTCGCCTTCGGCAGCGACCTGCTCCCCGAGGCCGAAATGTACCGTCTCTGCTGGCGGTTCTACCAGACCCGCGACGAGTACTGGGACTACCCGTCCCACCCCTCCCGCCAGGGCCGCTGGAAAGTCCACTCGCTCGGCCTGCCGGATGAGACCCTGCGGAAGTTCTACCACGATACGGCCCGGGATTTCTACTGGAAGGCCTGAAAACCGGCAGGGCCGTGGAGGGGGACTGCCGCTACCTGAAACTCACCCTGGTTTTGGTCCTGCCTGCCACTTCGAGCCTGAGCTGGGCCCGGCGCGCCTGCGAGTCGTAGCTGTAAGGCACCCCGGGAGAGATTTTCCGGATCTCCGGGCAGTTCCTGACCTCGACCACGGCCTGTTTCGCCTTTCCATCGGAGCCGAGAGTAAAGGTGAGAGAGCTGTCTCTCCCGTCCCAGGTGTTGCCGTAGAACTCGACATCGGTCGGGATCACCAGCATGGGCCGGCTGCCGACCAGCATGGCCTCGATCGCCTGGCCGGAGAGCCACTCGAGCCTGCGGCTGGAGAGTATTTTCTCCACCGGCTGGTTGCAGTTGATCGACCGCGCGAAAAGATGCGGGTCGATAAAATAGAAATACACACCCCCCACTGCATTGGCAGAGCCCCAGTGGCCGGGACGGCCCTTGTAGGTGAAGGGATTCAGGTCGGCCCAGTCCGGTGCATACTGCGGCATCAGGTCCAGGGTGAAGCGCGCGACTTCATCCCCCAGTCCGAAATCCTCCAGTATCAGGCTATGCTCGGGGATATTGGCGCTCAGGTTGACCGGCCACCTGCTGTCCGGCTGAACGAAGAGCAAGTGTCCGTAGCCTTCGAGACGCTCAATACCGCTGATTTCATCTTTGGGGTATCTCAGGGCCCTTTCGGCTGAATCCGGCGGATAGGCGGCGGCCCAGTCATAGAGGAGATCCTGCAGAGTCCACTGGACATAATGCGCCACCATAATCTTTGAAGCCAGAAACTTGTTCTGCCGGTACTGCTCCATATGACCCAGGTCGCGGGCCAGGCGGGCATAAGCCAGCAGACCGCACCAGCCGTTCCTCATGCAGTCGAAATCGAACAGATTACCCCTGGGATCGACTACATCGCAGCAGGCGGCCCAGTCGTGGTAGATTTCCATGTAGTTGCGCAGCGCGGTCCAGAGCGGCCAATGGCTGCGTGCCAGCCCGAGCCCCTTTTCCCTGTCGCCGAAATAGCGGTAGGCCCAGAGCCCTGCGAGCTGGAAACCGTTGTACCAGTCCGAGTCGTAGGAAGTCTTGCCCCGCTGGGCGAAAATAGTGCTGTCGCGGGCATACACCGCCCCGGCCACCGGGTCCTCGAAATAGTA
Organism: Candidatus Glassiibacteriota bacterium; assembly: GCA_016934095.1. Classification (GTDB taxonomy): domain Bacteria; phylum Gemmatimonadota; class Glassbacteria; order GWA2-58-10; family GWA2-58-10; genus JAFGTO01. The sequence goes on along the minus strand of JAFGTO010000572.1, from coordinate 690 downwards.
ATAGCTGTTGTTGCTGTCCCCGATTCTGCTCAGGCCCGGCTGAGCCAGCTCCTCGACAGCCTTGCGCCTCTTGCCTTCCGGCAGGGACCAGGTGGCCCAGGCCAGCAGGCGCAGGTTGTGCATGGTATCCATCACGTCATCCGGCTTGTAATCGTGGTCTCCGGGCCAGAGCCAGAGCGGCCGGGCGATATAAGCCTCCAGGGCCGCCTCTATCTTCCCGATACCCTCGACACCCCTGACACGCACCGGCGCCAGGGTCCGGTCGATATAGCTGCAGGCCGGTACCGTGTAGACCAGGGTCTCTCCCTCCACGTAATCCAGCGGCCCATAATAGGTCGGATACCCGGTCTCCACCACTTTCCCGGCCGTTTCCACCGGATACCCGGTGAGCCTGGCCGTATTGACGAAAGGCGGCAGGGGAGCCAGCTTCGGACTGACTGCGCCCTCGAAGGAGACATACTCGTAGGAGTCCCTCACGGTCAGTTTTTCCCCGTCGTCGGAAAAACTGTACTCTTCGCTGCAGGCCACCGGGTAATGCTGCAGCCTGGCCCGCCAGCTCTCGCACAGCTCCGCCACCTCATCCGGCACGGACTCGAACCAGGCGGCGGTCTTTTGATGCTCGACCTTGAGCAGGCCGTAAAGAGGCATGACTACGATCTTTCCCGCCGGCCCGTCGAACCGGATATCCAG
>JAFGTO010000571.1 GCA_016934095.1 Candidatus Glassiibacteriota bacterium | reverse complement strand
CTTCATTGTTGGCGGCTATGATACTAACCAGGGCGGTTTTCCCGGGCCGGATGCTCCGGCGCAGGTCTTCCGGGTCGACCCGGGCGGCGGAATCGACCGGCAGCAGGGTCAGCTCCCAGCCCCGGGCGGCCAGGCGCTGCATCGGCCGCAGGACAGCAGGGTGTTCCACGGCCGAGGTGATCAGGTGATTTTTCCCGCGGGCGAGCCGGTTCTCGGCCACTCCGCATATTGCCAGGTTGTTGCTTTCGGTGCCGCCGCCGGTAAAACAGACCGCTCCCGCATCCGCCGACAGCAGCCGGGCCGTTTGCGAGCGGGCCCGGTCTATGGCCGTACGGGCCGCACGTCCCTCTGCATGGATACTCGAGGCGTTGCCGAAATTATCCCGCAGCCAGGGTATCATGGCTTCCAGCACCCCTGGATGCAGGGGCGTGGTCGCATTGTGGTCCAGATAGATCCTCGGGGCTTGTCCGGCCTTTTTTTTTCCAGTCATGCTCTGAAAAAAGCCCTCCCGCATTCCCGGGCGGAAAGGAGCTTCCTACCGGGGGATATCTTTTTCGCTTTCCATGCTTCTGTATTTTTCCACTATCCGGTAGATTTCCTCGGTCACCGCACTCCTGGGTACCCGCTGGACATACCACTTGAAAGCTTCCGCGGCCTTGGCGCACATGATTTCCATCGAATCTTTCTTACCCGCCTCACCCAGCTTCATGCCGATACGGTTATATGCATCGCCCAGGTTCAGGTAGGTGACCGGCCGGCCGGGGTCATAGTCATCAGCCAGCTCCAGGTACCTGACAGTAACTTCCGGATAGTCATTTGCCAGGTAGAGCACGCCCAGCATGATAAAAGCCCGGGCGGTATCCTCAGGGTTCGACCGGAGGTGTCCTATCCAGCGGAGCGAGTCCTCCCTGGTGAGGAAGACGCTCTGCCGTTTTTGTTCCTGTTCAGGGGAGACTTCGGCCGGGCCGGCTTCCTCTTTCCGGCAGGCGGCCTGCAGCAACCCGGCCAGCAGCAGGAACAAAGTGATTTTTTTGCTAAGACAAGCGTTCATCAGGGCTCCACCTCATCCCATGACCCGAAATATCTTTGCCATAGCTTTTCATTGCGCACGAAACCGATTTCGTATTTATTCAGGTAGTAAGAGAACTGGCTCCAGAAATCTTTCTTCATCAGCTTGGCCTGGTAGCCATACTTGAGAGCGGTAGTCAGGTCGCTGTCTTTTTCGCCTTTAAGATAGGCTTCCATGGAATATACCGCAATGCTGTCGTGCATGGCGATATAGTCCAGTTCGTCCAGGAAAGGCAGGAACTTTTTGCTCTTGATCCTGGGGCGGAGCTGTAATCTTCTGCGCTCGGCGTACCTGTATTTAGGCATCAGCTCGTGCTCGAAAATATCATTTACCTGTGCCTGGCTGTTCAGGTAATCGTTGGTGATGATCCGGCCCATTTCGAAAAGCACGGTGAGCGCCTCGACATAGCTGTTGAAGATGCCGGCGATGACTACCAGGTCTCCCCGGTCGGAAACATCTGCCAGGGCATCCTCCTCGACCTCGGTTGTCAGGTACCGGTTGTGCGAGCTGCGCTGCATGAGGCGCAATTTGCTGCGCTGCTCGCGGATCGCCTTGATCTTGCCGGAGGGGACAAGAAACCCGGGGTCTTCGGCAACCTCTTTCCCGGCGGGAGACCCTGACGGCGCTCTCATCCCCGAGAACAGGTAAACCAGGCCCGCGGCGCCAAGGCACGAGATGATGGCAAGGGAAGCCAGTATCTTCCAGTAACGGGATAAAAGACCCGCGCCTCTCTCCCCGGCCAAAGGAGCCTCTTCCTCCGCCCTGCCCCCGCCGCCCGGCGACTCTGCGGAGTCATCCTCTTCGTCCATCATATCCTGATCTTCAATATCATCCACGGTTAAAACTCCATAATAATTGGATAATCGGCGTCCCGGGTGCCGGGTAACTTTTTCTTGCACCCTCTCATTTCCGGTGAAAAACCTCCTGCGAGCGACGCCCTCACAGCCGGCTAATCTCGTATATTTTCATCACTTATTTTTTCCGCCGGCCGGATTAGCAAATTTTTTTATTTTTGGTACGGAACTTGCTTGACCGGAGATACAACTTTCTTAATCCGGCTTGAGCCCGCAGACAGCCAGTGAAGGCACAGCGGGCCGAACACCATTTGCAAGGAGCAATAAACCCCGGTTCATACTAACAATCCTGGAGCAAGCCGTACTATTAATATCGATTAGTAACAGAAAATGTTAAGGAAAACATTTTCTTAATCTCAAGGGAGAGCTTCATGACCATCACCACCCACGAAATAGGTGATATCGCCGTTGCCGAGGTCAAAGGCCAGATCAACTTTCAGAACACCCAGACCCTCAAAGACCTGTTCAGTCATCTGGAAGCCAACAATCACAAGCAGATCGTGGTGGACCTCAAGGAGACCGAATATATCGACGGTTTCGGTTTAAGCGTTCTGGTCAACCTCAGCCGCAGCATTTACAAGGAAGGCGGCCAGCTGACTCTTACCAGCCTGAACAAGGAGCTGAGGCGGATCTTCAGCAAAACCAAGCTGGACCGCTGGTTCGATATCTATGAAACCCAGGAAGAGGCCTGCAACAGCCTGCGCTCAGTCAAGCGCAGCTACGCCAGTTGATCTGCATTACTACTTGATCGACTTGACATACCCGGCCGTTCTGGCCTGTTCCTCGGTGTCGAAATAGACGCGAAACTCCTCCGGTATTTTGTCGTAGAAAATGCTTTCCGGCAGATGATAAATCCTGGTAGCCGTGTTACCGATGATCTTTCCTTTGACACTCTTTGATTGTATCGAAGCTGGACTGGTCAAGTCCAGCCCGGCAGGGGCGATATCCATCAAGCCCGACTGGCCCAGGCCGGTCTTCGAGCGCTGCATCTCGACCAGCAGAGCCCTGGTCTGCCGGATGTGTTCATCCAGCAGCCTGCGCAACTCTGCCACTTCCCTTTCCAGCCTGTCCACTTTCTGCCTGAGCGACACACTCTGATCCGCCGGTAGCGGCGAGTCGGCCGGCTCCGCTACCTCCTCCGGAACATCATCTCCGAAGCTTTCCGCCGCAGGGTCGGCCACCAGGTCTTCCCTGATAAACCCGATCTTTGAATCTGGCAGCCTGACCCGGTACCACCTGCCGCGCTTGATGAACTTCTCCAGCTTGTCGCCCTGGTACACCCTGCCGATGAGCTTATAATTCAGGCCCGGCCCTTCCCGGATATTGGCATAGCGGTTGGCCACCACCAGGTACCTGCCGGAGGCGAGATCTAGGTCTACGGCCAGGGTTGCGGCCCCCGGCGTGGAATCCTCGGCCCCGGCAAGCCCGTCCTCCAGCTCGCCGAGGTCCCCCTCCACACTGAACGGAATGACCCAGCCCTCGTAGCCGCCGTAACTCACCAGGTAAAAAGAATCCTGCACCGCCAGCAGGTTCAGCTCAGAGCCCTTTTCCAGGTACTTGATAATCGATGAGCGTATCGAGGGCTCCTTGAACAGGGGGGCTGTCTCCTGGATAACGGTCAGCTTCCTGGTCTCGGCGGCAAATCCCTGTCTTACAAACAGCGGCACCGCCACCAGGGCCGCCAGGAAAACTCCTGCCCTGAGCGGACCTCTCCCAGGCAGCGACAGTCTTTTCAGTGTTCCGCACATGTGAGATAACCCGTTGGTTAAATTATCGATGATCGCCAAACCCGGCCGGCCCGGCCCCGGACTACAGGCAATACACGGGGCGAGCTGCGGAGTCCGGGCCGGGGAACCAAATAGCTTCCCGGCGACATCTATCCCGAATTATTCATAAAAATATCGCCTCAATTTTATAACTTAAAGCATCGAGACAAGTTAAAAAGTAAATTAAATCCCCGGAAAATGTATTTTCTCTCATTGGCCCGTGTTACACTGCGCGGCGATATTTTTACCTTCGGCTCGCCTGCTTTGCCCGATCGGCTGCGTCATCTGCGGCTCGCGGT
>JAFGTO010000570.1 GCA_016934095.1 Candidatus Glassiibacteriota bacterium | reverse complement strand
CCGTCTCCCCAGCCTGCTCGCCGGCCTGGGGTTCGCGCTGCTGACCGCCGCTTTGGGCACCAGGCTTTTCAGCGGGCGCACCGGTTTCTACTCCGGGCTTTTCGCAGCCAGCGCCATTCAGCCGGTGGTGTACGGACGGACCGCGGTGCCGGACATGCTGCTGGCTTTCTTTGTCTGCCTGGCCCTGTACGGTTTCGTGCTTTGGGAGCAGGCGGATAATAATAAGGGGAAAAAAACAAGCCTGTTGATGCTTTACCTCGGCTCGGCCCTGGCTTTCCTGGCCAAGGGGCCGTTGGGGGTGATCCTGCCGGGTATCACCGTGGCCGCCTACCTGGTTCTGTCCCGCAGGCTGAAAGAAGTCCTGCGACTGGAGCTTTGGTGGGGTATCCCGCTGTTCCTGCTGACAGCAGCGCCCTGGTTTGTCTATATGTACAACCTGCACGGCCCGGCTTTCCTGGAGGAATTTTTCCTCCAGCGCAACCTTCAGCGCTATTTCACCAACCGCTGGGCGCACCCCGGACCGGTCTATTACTTCCTGCCGATCCTGGTTATCGGGGCCTTCCCCTGGAGCCTGGCCCTGCTCGGGGGAGCCGCGCAGAGCCTGGGCCGCCTTTGGCCCGACTGGAAAAACTCCTTTAAAGAAAAAAAATCCGAGTTGTTCCTGTGGTGCTGGTTCGGGGCAATGCTGGTGTTCTTCTCTTTCAGCAGGTCGAAACTTCCTAATTATGTTCTGCCTCTCTACCCGGCGGCGGCGGTCCTAGGCGGGAGTTTCCTGGCGGCTGTGGAAAAATCACCCGGCAGAAAGCAACCCGCGGCCCTGGTCGGCGGCACCGCCTTGCTCGCCCTGACAGTCCTGTTAGCAGGCATTTTGCTGCTACCCGGAAAAGTCAGCATGCCCGGCACTCTGGTCGTGGCCTCACTCGCCCCGCTGGCTCTTATCCCCCTGGGAGCGGTTATATTTACGTGCAATAAAAAACTCGCAGTCTTCTGGGGCTTTTCTGTGGCGGCCATGGCCCTGGTTTTCGCCATAGTCAGCGGAGTAGCCTTGCCGCGAGCGGAGAGGTTCACGGCTGTCAAGACACTCAGCGAAAGCAGGCTCCACAGTCTCGGCGACCGGGAGCGCATCCTCTGTCTTCAGGTCTGGCCGCCGTCCCTGCTTTTCTACACCGGCCGGGAAGTGGTCCGTTTCGATCCCCGGCGCGACTGCTGGGACGACTTTGTCAAAGAGGGCGGACGCTGGGTTCTCACTCGTGAACGATCCATGTCTATGCTGGACAGCCTGATGCAAGGCCGAACCCCGGCGGAAAAGTACCGTAAAGGGGATTTTCTTCTGGTCAGACTGGAAAACATACCGGACGCCGCAGGATCGGCACCCGAGGATAATTATTGACAAGACAAGCGATTATCTGCATATTTATTGATTGTGCTTTCCAATTGAGTTCTGGCTATAAAAGGAATCGCTCGTGAAGATTAAAATGTCCAAAAAACCTTACCTGTACGGATCGCTGACCGTAATTGTGCTGATGTTGGTCGGCTGGCTGGTAGGGCAGGTGCTGGCCACTTCGGACAACACCTACATGAGAATCCTCCTGCTGCAGGATGTTGTCAACCAGGTCAGCCTGCGGTATGTGGATGAAATCCCACAGGACCAGCTCTACCAGCGCGCAGTGAGCGGCCTGCTGAAAAACCTCGATCCCTATACAGAACTGATCCCGGCCGAGGAATTCAAGCGCTTCCAGGAACTCCAGATTAAAAGCGAGTACCTTGGTACGGGAATTTCGATCAGCAGGGTAGACGGGGACATAGTCGTAATGTCCACTTTCACAGGTTCCTCGGCCTGGAGACATGGAATCCAGCCGGGAGACAGAATAATCAAGGTGAACGGCAACTCTACAAAAGGCTGGTCCACCGAGCAGGCCAAGGCCAACCTGCTGGGTCCGGAAGGCAGCGATGTAGAGATAACTGTCTCGCGCATCGGAGTCCCGGAGCCGATCGACCTGACCCTTACCCGCATGCCGGTGGTTGTACCGACCGTAACCAGGCATTTCATGCTCGACAAAGCCGTGGGTTACCTGAGACTGAGCAATTTTACCGAGCGCAGCGCTGAGGAGTTAAAGAAACATCTCGAGAAATTAGAGGCCCAGGGCATGACCTCGCTGATTCTGGACCTGCGCGACAATGTCGGCGGGCTGACGGAATCGGCGATAGATATCTGCGACCTCTTCCTGTCGAAAAAACAGTTGATAGTCTCCATGCGCGGGCGTAACCCGGAAGACAGCAAAAGCTTCTTTTCCACCGGGCAGCCTGTTTTCAAAAACCAGCTTCTGGTGGTTTTGATCAACGAGTTCACGGCCAGCAGCAGCGAGATTGTCGCGGGTGCCTTTCAGGACCATGACCGGGCGGTGATTGTCGGAGTCAACTCATTCGGCAAGGGACTGGTACAGACCACTTTCCCGCTGAGCAGCGGAGACGTGCTTAAAATAACCACCGCGCGTTACTATACACCCAGCGGCAGAAACATTCAGCGGGAAATCTATCGAAGACAGCGTCTGTCCTCCGATGACGAAGAGGAAGAAGAGCCGAAAGAGCCGGAAAAATATCTAACCGATATGGGCAGGGAAGTTAAAGGCGGAGGCGGGATTACTCCCGATGTAACGGTCAAAGCCGATTCCGCCGCAACCGATCCTTTGATCGCCGAAATCTTTTCCCATACTTTCGATTTCGCAGTGGCTTACAGAAGTATGCATCCAGACCTTCAAAGACCGTTTGTTGCCGGACCTGAAATCTACCGGGCTTTTATCTCTTACCTCGAAGGTAAACTGGTCAAGCTGGAAAAAAATAAAGTCGAGAAACACCGGGATTATATCACCAACTACCTGCTTACATACCAGATAGCGCAGGTAACCTGGGATGAGAATACGGCCTACAGTTTCGTCGCCAATTCCGACAGGCAACTGGTAAAAGCTCTGAGCATTATTAAAGGCGGCGGAACGCAGTCCGAGATTATTGAAAGAAGTATCGGGGAGCAAAGCAAATGAGCAAGCGGAATAACCCTTCAAGCGCGGACACGGGTACGGTTAAACCGGCAGAAAGTGCATCTCATTCTTCATCACACGCAGCGGCCCATGATTTCTGGGGCAACATGATTTTCTTTCTGCTCGTTACTCTCGCCATCTGTTTTGTCCTGGCAAACAATACCCCCGGCAAACTTGTAAGCGCCACCGGCATAGTAGTCCTCTCGATCCTGCTGCTTCTGGACCTCCTCGCGATCATCCCCCTGGTCAGAATCCTCAGAGCCGTTGT
>JAFGTO010000569.1 GCA_016934095.1 Candidatus Glassiibacteriota bacterium | reverse complement strand
TCAGGGTGTCGGGCACATCCGTGCCCGGATCTCCGGCCACTTAGCTACGCGGCCTCCGGTTCGTGAATAATACGGGCCAGGTGCCGGTCCCGGGTCAGAAAGCCGGGCGCGGCCGGCTAGCTTTTGACAGTCGGCGGCGGCGCTTTCGGGATATCGTTTTGCGGCCGGCTGTCGGTCGGAGTCTCGGCAAGCTGTGCGGGAGCAGTCTGTTTGCCGCCGACCCGGCGGGCCAGGATCTTCCGTTTCAGCAGTTGGATCCCCAGGGCCGGGTCGACTCCTTTGGGGCAGGCCTCAGAGCAGGCGCCGGCGAAGTGGCAGCGCCAGAGGCCGTTTTTACCATCGACCGCCTCTGTGGCCGCCCGCTCCTCGAAGCCGTCGTCTCTGGAGTCGACCTGGTAACGGTAAGCCGCGGCCAGGGCCTGCGGGCCGGTAAAACGGTCATCCGTGGCGCAGGTGGGGCAGGCGGCCAGGCAGGCACCGCATTTTATGCAGTAGGCGAACTGGAGGTAATCCTCCAGCTCCCGGGGTGCCTGTTTGAACTCGCCGGTGGGGTTGTCCATTTCATCCGTGTCCTGACGGATGATATAGGGCTTGATTGCCTGGTGAGACTCAAAAAGAGAGCGCAGGTCCGGTACCACATCGCGCAGGATCGGATAGTTGGGCAGCGGGCGGACCACGATCAGGTCGCTGTCCAGCTCGCTGACCTGGGTCTGGCAGGCCAGGTAGGGCAGCCCGTTGACATACATCGCGCAGGAGCCGCAGATCCCCATCCGGCAGCTCTTGCGATAGCTCAGGGTGGGGTCCTGGGTCTCTTTTATCTGCATCAGAGCGTCGAGCACGGTCATGCCGCGCTCGAGCACTAGGCGGTAGCTCTGGTAGTAAGGCCGCCGGTCTTTTTCCGGGTTGAACCTCAGGACCCTGAACTTTATTTCCTGTCCGTAGCGGCTCGTTTTCGGTTGATTTTCGGTGGGTGACATCTTATCTCCCTTTCAGCCGAGAAAGCCGGCGATAATCACGTATGCGCCAAAGGCGAAAAACCCCCAGCCGCCGATAATCAGAAGTACGTTGAGCACTTTCTGGCCGGCGGTTCCCAGGGCAGCGACTTCCAGGACGATCGACCGCAGGCCGTAGAGGCCGTGGTATAGCCCCGCTGCAAGCAGCAACATATACACCGCCAGGTAGAAAGGCATCTGCGAGCGGACGGAAACCGAGGCGAAGGTCAGCACTTCATCGTGGGGAATACCGAGGAGCCCTCCCACGTGCATGACCCCGAAATGGGTGCCGAGCACGATCACCAGCACGGCACCGCAGAGCAGGTGCAACAGCCACAGGGTAGATTCACGCATCATCGACTCCAGGGAGAGTAACTGTCTTTAGCGATAGGCGAACGGGAACAGCTCGTAAGCCCCGTAGGCTACGATAGCCGCCACCAGCAGGAACATCACGTAAATCACCGGGCGCTGTCTCAGGGCGGCGTTGGTAAACGGGTATACAGGCCGGGAGGGTTTGGTCAGCAGGTAGCCGAGCTCGGTAAAGAGCAGCCGGATACCGTTGAGGCCGTGAAACACCGCGCCGGCAAAGACCATGAATTCACCGTAAGGTCCGAGCCGGCTGATCAAGCCCATGATCCAGTTCCAGCTCGCCTCGTCCAGTTTATGGCCGGTGACGTAGATATGCATCGGCAGGTAGAGCAGTACACCCAGGCCGGTTATCCTCTGCAGTGTGTACAGGTACCTTTCGATCCCGTATCTTCCGGCATAGGCCCATCCCCTGAAGCCCAGGTTGTTGGGGCGGGTTTGGGCGGTGGTGGTGGGGAACTTCATTTCTCGCCTCCTAATAGGTCCTTTCGACCGGTTCCCAGGTGGTGATTTTTACTTGGCTGTAATCGAACTTGGGGCCGTCGGGGGTATAGATGGCAAGGGTGTGTTTCAGCCACTTGTCGTCATCGCGGGTCTTGAAATCCAGCCGGGCGTGGCCGCCCCTGGATTCCTCGCGCCGCAGCGCTCCCTCGGTGGTAACCTCGGCCACGTCGAGCATGAACCCGAGCTCCAGGGCGTACATCAGGTCCAGGTTGTAGACCTTGCTTTTGTCCCGCACGGCGATATTGCGGTAGCGCTGTTTCAGCTCGCGGATTTTATCCAGGCCTTGCTGCATTTTTTCCGCAGTGCGGAAAACTCCCATGTTCCGGTCGATAGTATTGCGCAGCTCTTTGCGTATCTGGTAGATCGACTCGTTGCCATCGCGTTTCATCAAGTCGCCGAAGATGTGATCTTTGGCCCTGGCCGTGGATTCAGCCGGCGGGGAGGAAGGTTTTTCGCGCTGCAGGGCGTACTCGGCTGCCCTGGCCCCGGTGATCCGTCCCCAGACCAGGCATTCTGCTGTGGAGTTGGAGCCCAGCCGGTTGGCGCCGTGGAGGCTGACGCAGGCGGCCTCGCCGGCCGCCCAGATCCCCGGTACCCTGGTGGCCCCGTCGATGTCCGTATGTATCCCGCCCATGGTATAGTGCCAGACCGGCCGGATGGGAACAGGCTCGTGGACCGGGTCGACATCGACGAACTTGATGGCCAGCTCGCGGATGAAGCCGAGCCGCTCGTTTATCTTGTCGGCCCCGAGATGGGTCAGGTCAAGGTGCACGTAATCCAGGCCGTCCTCTCGCTTGAATCCCCGGCCTTCGGCCAGCTCGGTCATGATCGAGCGGGAGACTATGTCCCGAGGGGCGACCTCCATTTTGCTCGGGGCGTACTGCTCCATGAAGCGCTCGCCCTGGCTGTTTCGCAGGTATCCGCCCTCGCCGCGGCAGGCCTCGGTCATCAGTATCCCGGTGGGGATCAGGCCGGTAGGATGGAACTGCACGAACTCCATATCTTTCAGCGGGATACCGGCGCGGTAGGCCATGGCTATGCCGTCCCCGGTAACCGCATGTGAATAAGTGGTGAAACCGGAGATGCGGCCGGCTCCGCCGGTGGCGATAATCAGCGCCTTGCCCTGGATGATATGGAATTCTCCGGTGGCCAGGTCGATTGCGCTCAGTCCCCGGAACATCCCGTCCTCGACCAGGATCGAAGTCACGAACCATTCATCGTAGCGGGTGGTGTTCTGGTAGCGCAGCAGGGTATCGTAGAGGGTCTGCATCTCGAAAAAGCCGGTCTTGTCTGCCGCGTAAGTGGCCCGGGGGTAGCTATGGCCCCCGAACGGCCGCTGGTCGATCCGCCCATCCGGCCGCCTGCTCCAGGGAATGCCCCAGTGTTCCAGGTGGCGGATCTCCCCGGGGCTGGCCTTGACAAAACGGTCCACCACGTCCTGGTCCGCCAGGAAATCGCTGCCCTTGACCGTGTCCCAGGCGTGCAGCTCCATGCTGTCGCCCTCCTCGGTGCGCAGCACGGCAGCGGTTCCGCCCTCGGCGGCCACCGAGTGAGACCGCATTACCTGGACTTTGGAAACCAGGGCGATGTCCAGCCCGCCTTTGCTGATGATAGATGCTTCCAGAGCGGCCCGCAGACCCGCGAGCCCTGATCCGAGTACCAGTATATCATGGGTGATTATCTCAGACATTATTTGACTCCGAGGCGCGTAAAAGAGTAAAGGAGCAAAACAAGTGTCAGCCTTCTTAACCTGGAGTGGCGGGTTTATCTCGACCGGGCCGGCTCACTGTCCTGTTGGACAATTAAAATTTTAAAAAAAAGAGCATTTCGCAGACAGCAGCAGCACCGATTTATGATATAAGTCTAAAGAGGGCGTTGAAAAAATACCTCAACGTCCTGTTGTAAAATTTATTGCTTAATGGGCCGTCAAGGGCAAGGCAAGCCGTTTCCAGTGTAACTGTAATATTTCCTGTATGTTATACAATCAAGGCTTCCTTGCCGCATGTTGTTGTCCCAAGAGTGGAGACGGCCCTTGACAGCCTTTATACCCTGAATACTTAATATTTCAACGCGCTGCTAGTGTATTGTAACAGAATTAACTTTACTTTTTAAATTTCATGTGATACCTTACTGTCAAGTGATTTCAACAAAGATACTACAG
>JAFGTO010000568.1 GCA_016934095.1 Candidatus Glassiibacteriota bacterium | reverse complement strand
GCACTTTGTGCCACCGGAATTTCTAACTGCAAAACTAAATACGGTGACCCCGCGGCAAGCCGCGAGGAATTCTTTTCGATTAAAAAGCTTACCTGCGCTGCCCAAAGCAGAGAAAAACATTTTCATAGCTTTACCCCGTTGTCCCAAGGTTTTATGCAGATTTATCATTACCGGCCGGCTGTTCCGCCGGCCGGCAGAGACTTCATCACTCATCAACCAAGCTGATGAAAGAAAGAGCTGAAAATGAGTACCCATGATGCAAACGACCTGGTAGAAAAACCGGTTGCCAAAGCCGGCAAGTCCGGCAGGCTCGTGCTGATATTTACTGTTGTGGCAGTCTTGGTCCTGGCAGTGTTTTCTTTTTTGCAACATAAGAGCATTGTCGAGCGGGAACAGGCGATAGGGGCATTACAGGAACAGAACCAGGCCTACCTGGTGGAACAGGGCAGGCTCAATGATTATGTCGAGGAGGTTACCCGGACTGTCGGCGAGATCGGGGGCAGGCTCAGCGATGTCCGCCAGAAACAGGTGGTCCTGAGCAATATCCTGACCACCGGTGAAACCACCGGTACGACCAGGGATTCGATCATGGCCGACATCGCCCTGATCGAGAGCCAGCTCGTGGCGGACAGGAAAAATATCGAGGACTTGCAGGAAAAGATGAAGAAGTCCTCGGTCCGGATCAGGTCTCTGGAGAAGATGGTGGCGAAACTGCAGCAGGAAATCGTGGAGAACCAGCAGCAGATCGCTTCACTGTCCAATGCCCTGGCGGAGAAAGACCTGGTGATCAAGAGCACCCGGGAGACTCTTGCCCGGACACAGACCGATCTGGCCCTGACCGACACCAAGCTGCGCGAGACGGAACAGACGCTCGAGGACACCAGGAATACCGCCTACTACGTGGCCGGCAAGGCCAAGGAGCTCGAGAAGAGAAAGATCATAGAACGGTCGGGGATTTTCAGGAAAAAGAACATACTGACCGCGGAATTCGAAAAGAGCAGTTTCACCAGGGTCGATATCTCCAGCAACTCGGTCCTGCAGTTCGACTGCAGGGCGAAAGACCTCGAGCTGGTTCCTCCCCGAAGCAGTGAATCTTATGCCATCGCAGAGGTGGAGAAAGGCAAATCGGTCCTGCGGATCCTGGACAGGGAGCGTTTCTGGAACGTGCCCTACCTGGTGGTGGTCATGGACTGAGGCTGCCTGATTGCAGGCGGCCGGCTCTGATACCTGATTTTCCTGCAAACAAGGTTTTAACGTTTCGGGGGAAAGGAGAAAACCTTTTGGAAAAGGTTCTTCTCCTTTCCCCCAAAGCCCCCATTTCTCTTTCCAAAACTTTCTATCCTGATTTGGCAGGTGGACTCTATTCCTGTCAAAGAGCACTATAAAAACATGACAAAAAGTTTGGGAAGGTGGGAGGAGGCACTGAGAAAGTCTGCAAATTGTCTAATCGTTATCAAAGCAGGAAAAAGAGGAACTGGCAGATCACGGTGATCAGGATCAGGGCCACGGGGTAGACAGCAGTGTAGGCAAGCAGCGGCTGGCGGCTGTCCGTGGCCTCGGTGATAGCTCCCAGGGCCGGGGTGCTGGTCATGCCCCCCGCGACTGCACCCAGCACCGAGAGCATGTCCAGGCGGAACAGGTAGCGGCAGGCCAGCAGGCCTGTCAGCGCGGCGCCCAGGGTGATAATCGCCCCGGCGGCCAGCATGGAGCCTCCGGAGGCAGCCACCACCCCGACCACCGAGCCGCCCGCCTCGACACCGGCCCCGGCCAGGAAGAACACCAGCCCTAGCTGGTTAAGGATGTACTTGGCCCCCCGCGGAATGCGGATGTTCAGCCTGCCGATACGGCCGTAATGGGCCAGCACCAGGCCGACAAACAGCGGCCCCCCGGCCAGGCCCAGGCGGAAAGAGGCCCCGCCTGGCAGGCTGAATTCCTTGTAGCCCAGGAGCATGCCGGCAAAGATCCCCAGGGACAGGGCCAGGATGCTGGTCTCATGGATGCGCTTCTCATGCTGGCCGGCATCAGCCAGAAAATTTTCGCAGTCTTCCTTGGATCCGGCCACCCGCACCGAGTCGCCGATCTCCAGCATGAACCTCCCGGTGGGTACGAACTCCATGTCCTCGCGGAAAACCCGGGTGATAATCACCCCGTAGCGCTCGAGCAGCCCCAGCTCGGCCAGGGCCCTGCCGGTCATCGAGTCGTTCGAGATGAACACGTCCCTGGCCACCACCTCTGTGGTCTCGAGCAGTCCTTCTCCCTGGGCTTTCGCGCCGAAAACCAGCTCGAGCTTGTCCAACTCCTCTTCCTGGCCCACCGCCATCACCACGTCCCCCACCTCCAGCCTGGTATCGGGCCTGGCCGGGGTTATCCTGCCCTCCCGCAGGATGCGGCTGATATTGACCTTGGAGATGCGGTGGAGCTGCAGCCCCTGCAAGGTCTTGCCCTCGCAGGCAGGGTTGGTCACGTAGAACTGTCTGCGGCGCACCTGCTTGCCGCCCGGCTCTGCGGCCCTGATCGCCTGCTCCTCCCTGGCGAGGTCTATTCGCAGGGCCCGGGGCAGGAGCTGCACCAGGAGCACCACGCCGATAACCCCGAACGGGTAGGCCAAGCCATAGCCCACGCCCACCAGCGGGTCGCCAGAGGCATCCATGGCCGCGGCAAGGCCCGGGGTGCTGGTCATTGCACCGGCGTAGATCCCGATTGCCAGCTCCGGGGAGATACCGAGCAGGCGGGTGATGACCCAGGTGATTACAGCACCGGAGACCACCACCAGGACCGCGATCTTGGCGAAGAGGATCCCCCGCCGCCTGAACTGGTTGAAAAAGCGCGGCCCGGCCTGAAGGCCCACGGCGTAGACAAAGAGGATGATGCCGAGCTCCTTGATCTCCCCCGGCAGCTTAACCCCCAGGTGGCCGAAAAGCAGGGCCACGAACAGCACGCCGGATGAACCGAGGGTCGCACCGGCCAAGCGTACCTTGCCCAGAGCGCTGCCCAGCGCCACGATCAGGAAAAGCGCGGCCACCGGGTGAAAAATAAGCTGCTGCAGCATGTTGATGACATCCCTGGAAACGTTTGCCCGGTCCCGGCTGAGGACCGCTGAAAACACTTGCCAGCGGATAGAACCTTGCCTAACTTGTCAAGCATCGCGGCCCGGATCCTCCACAGCCGGGAAAATTTACGGAGTGGAGTCAATATAAAACATTTATGGTTCCTTGCAAACAGCCCGGTCCGGCTTTAACCCACAGGGAGTAAGCAGTTTTGGGCCATAGTGTCCTGGTAATCCTGACCATCGCTATCCTCGAGGGCCTGCTCTCGGCCGACAACGCCCTGGTGCTGGCGGTCCTGGTGCGTGCGCTGCCGAAACACCAGCAGCGCAAGGCGCTGCTTTACGGCCTGGGCGGGGCGTTCATCTTCCGCTTCCTGGCTATCCTCAGCGCGGCCACCCTGATCCGCTACTGGTACCTGCAACTGCTAGGTGCGCTGTACCTGGCCTACCTGGCTCTCAAGCATTTCGCCGCGCATGCCGGCGGCCCTCCCAAGGTCCGCCAGGTACCCGGGTTCTGGCGTACCGTGATGGTGGTAGAGCTGACCGACCTGGCTTTCGCCATAGACTCGATCCTGGCCGCGGTGGGGCTGACCAAGAATATCTGGCTGATCTATACCGGGGGTGTCCTCGGCATGGTATTCATGAGGTTCGCCGCAGGGGTATTCATCAACCTGCTGGAGCGTTTCCCGCTGCTCGAGCACTCGGCCTACCTGGTAATCGGCTGGATTGCGATAAAACTGGGCCTGGAGGCGATAACCCACTGGCAGGAAAGCATCGGCGGGGCCTGGCATTACACCCTGGCCCCGGAGGTGTTCTGGGTAGTTACTTTCCTGCTCTTCGCCGTGGGGCTGATCAGGCGCCGCCGGCCGGAAGCCGGGGTAAAGGATAAGGGAGAAAGCGATGGAGGAGTTTCTTAGCCGGCTGGACAGCGTGCCTTTCCTGCTGCCGCTGGCCATTGCCTGCCTGCGGATCATCGATGTCTCGATCGGCACGGTGCGCATGATCCTGGTTATCCGCGGCAGGCGCCTGTTCGCCGCAGTGCTGGGCTTTTTCGAGGTCATAGTCTGGCTGACCGCCATCACCGGCATCCTCAGCCACATCACCGACTGGATCAACGTGGTGGCCTACGGGGTGGGTTTTGCCCTGGGCAACGTGGTGGGGATCTACATCGAGGGCAAGATGGCGGTGGGCCAGCAGGTGATCCGCTTCATCTCGACCGAGCACGGCGACCGCATCATCCGCATCCTCAGGTCGAAAGGCTACGGGGTCACCGAGGTGGTGGCTTCGGGCCGCGAGGGCCCGGTGGGCCTGGGTTTCGTGATCGTGGCCCGCAAGAAAGTGCCCGGGGTGGTGGGGACCATCTCCGGGATAGACCCTGCGGCGGTGGTCACTGTCGGCGATGTCCGTCAGAGCAACATCGTGGAGTACCACAGTATGGTGGGAGGGAATTGGTGGCGGATGTTCTTCAAGAAGAAGTGAATTATCTTCCTTTATCGTAAAATACCTGTCAAATACTCCAGCACCTCCTCCGGCCTGACCGTATCCATGCAGGGCCAGTGCGGGCAGCGACTCTCCAGGCAACGGTAAGTCCCCGGGCATTCCACCTGCGGCAGGAAGATCTTTTTCCTGCCCGGGCCGAGCGGCCCCCAGCGCCGCGGGTGGTGGACCCGCACCGGGGAATAGATGCCCGCCACCGCCACCCCCAGCGCCGCAGCCAGGTGCAGCGGCCCGGTGCTGGGGGCCACCGCTGCATCCGCCTGAGCGATCAGGCCGATCAGGTCTTCCAGCGGCCCGCCCTTCCACAGCAGCACGGGCCTATCCTTGCCCACCACTTGGGCCAGATGATCCAGCAGGCCGCTTTCATCCTCCGAGCCGGTTACCAGCACCCTGAATTTCTTTTCCCCTGAGAGCAGGCGGATAAGCCCGGCCCAGTGTTCCCCGGGCCAGTTCAGGGCGCTGCCGCCCATGCCCGGGTGGACCAGCACCAGCGGCCCCGGGCCGGAACCCTCGAAACCTTTCTCCAGGTATTCCCGCGCGCGCTCCAGAGGCCCGGCCGCTGGCCTGACCAGGGGCGGGGGGATCTCGCCTGCGCCCACTCCCAGCGGGGCCAGGAGCTCCAGGTTGTACCCGGCCTCGTTCTTTTCGGCGCGGCTGCGTTGCTGGAACACGGTGCGGTTGAAAAACAGGGGCGAGTACCACCTGACCGGAGGCCCGATGCGCAGGGGTATCCGCGCCCTGCGGACCAGGCGGGCGTTTTTCAGCGAATGGACCATGACTACCACGCAGTCGTAACCGCGGCTGCGCAGCATGTCTGCAGTGCTCTTGAGGTCGGAGCTGTCGCGGGCGCCGCGGTCTGTCAGCACCTCATCCAGGTGGGGGTTCCCCTGTACGACCGGTGCGGCGTAGGCGGAGCACAGGAGGTCGATCCGCGCCTGAGGCAGGTGTGCGCGCAGCAGTTGCATGGCCGGGGTGGTGAGCACTAGGTCGCCGATCCGGTCGTTGCGCACCAGCAGGATTTTCCCGGGACTGGGAGCTTTTTTCAAGCAGACTCCTTGGGAGGCGCGGGTGTCCGTGTGCCGGCGGCAGGCTCAACCGCTTTTAGCCCGAATTATTCATAAAAATATCGCCTGGATTTGATAACTTAAAGCATCGAAACAGGTTCAGAAGTAAATCAAATCACCCGGAATTG
>JAFGTO010000567.1 GCA_016934095.1 Candidatus Glassiibacteriota bacterium | reverse complement strand
GCGGCCATGCACATCCTGGGTGCTAAGGAGCCGGTACCGGTGCGCAGCCTGGTGGTGGGAGTGGTCGACCGTATCGAGGACACCCTGCCGCCCGGGCGGAAACCCAAGCAAGCGAAAAAGTAAAAACAGCACATGGAAACCTCTATCATCAGCTTCCTCCAGGCAGTCCTTTCACTGTTCGCCATCGTGGACCCTGTCGGCGGCCTGCCGGTCTTTCTGGGCCTGACCCAGGGGGCGACCGACAGCGAGAGGCGCCGGGTATTCACCACCGCCGTAATCACAGCCTTCCTGGTGGTGCTGGGCTTTGCCCTTACCGGCTCCTATATCATGCGGCACGTTTTCCACATCAGCCTCTACGAGTTCACCTTTGCCGGCGGCCTGCTGCTGGTGGTGGTGGGCATACATGAAATGCTGGCCTCGCACGATTATAAGGCCGGACAGGGAGGCGAGGCCCCCGAAGCCGAGAAACACCGGCGCCTGCACGCCCTGGCTATCTCACCGATAGCCTGCCCACTGCTGGCCGGGCCCGGGACCATTGTCACGGTCATCCTTTTCGAGCGCCAGTCCGGCCTGCTTTTCGCCGTGGCCCTCTGCGTGGTGGTGTTCAGCGCGACCATGCTGATCCTTGCCTTCGCCGGCGCCATCAGCCGGCTGATCAGGCCGATCGGCATGTTGGCGGTGGCCAGGATCATGCAGATCTTCATCATCGCTATCGGGGTGCATTTCATGTTCATGGGGCTGGAAGAGGCGTTCCCGCGGCTTTTCGGCGGTTGAAGCCAGCCCGCAGCCTTTGCCCGCCACCTCTGCCACCGCTGCCGGATCACGATTCGAAGATTCCCCTTGAGCCAAGCCGCAGGGAATGCGCTCGCTGTTCAATTCAACCGGCGCCTGGAGACAAAAAACCCCCGCATTAAGGCTGCGGGGGTTTTTGCATTATTTCAGTGTGTAATTCCCGAGCTCAGGCTTTGTAGTCCTTGAGGATCAGCAGGGCCTCGATGTAGTAATAGTCTCCCCAGGCCGTGGAGCCGCCGACACCAAGGCCCTGGTTCTTGTCGTAGATTCCCTGGCTGAGCAGCCCTCCCAGTCCGTCGCGCTTGAGGAAGTCGTGGGTCAGGGTGCCGATCATCTTTTCGGCCGCCGCGCGGTAGCGCAGGCGGTCCGATTCGCTGGGACAGAGCCGGGACAATTTCAACAGGGCGGCCGCCGCCACTGCCGTGGCGGAAGTGTCTTTCTGCTTCCTCTCGCCCGGGGGGAGATCGAAATCCCAGAAAGAAACGCCGTCCTCCGGCAGGTTGGCCAGGAAATAGTCGGCCGCGCGCCTGGCCGTGTTGAGGAACAGTGTCTTGCCGGAGCGCCGGTAGCAGGAAGTGAACCCGTAAATAGCCCAGGCCTGGCCCATGGCCCAGGCCGTTCCGGGTTCGTAGCCCTTGGGGGAGTAAGTTTTATCGCCGGTCAGCACGGGATTCTTTTCCAGAAAAGGCCTGCCCGTATCCGGATGGAAATCGGCCATGTGCAGGACTTTGCCCTCCACGTTCACCAGGTTGGTCAGGGTAAAAAGCGAATGGGTGTTGGCCCGCATGGCGAAGTCCTGGTTGCCTGTGGCCTCGGTAGCCCAGTACAGCAGGTCGAGGTCCATCATGGTTTCGATACTCAGCCTTCTGCCCAGTATCGTATCTCCCGGCGCACCCCAGGCGGGGATGAAACCCGCCCTGTTGAATCGGTCGGACAGGGAGCCGGCCGCCTGGAGGGCCACCTCCCGGAAGTGCCGGTTGCCTGTCACCTGGTAGCCGACCACGTGGGTGGGGAAGAAAACCTGCCCCAGGCCGTTGCCGGAGGTATCTTCACTGCGGCCTTCCAGGCCTTTCGTCCAGATCTGGGCCAGCTCGTAATACTTGGGGTCTCTGGTGCTCTGGTACACGAGCCAGGCCATGCCCGGATAGTAGCCGTAAGCCCAGGCGGCTTTCTCAGTGGTACTCCAGTCCCCGTTGTCGGTATAGACCGGGTATCCGCCGTTGAGTTCGCTGTAGGCCGCATCCACCTGTGAACCGGCATATGACAGCACTTCCGCATACCTGACCCCGGTGCTGGTCTCGAGCCGGGTCAGTCTCTCGCCCAACAGCCCGCAGCCGGAAACAGCCAGCAGAAACAGACCGGCAAACAGGCCTGCGGTCAAACCTGCGGTCTTGTGAATTTTTTTCACTTTTCCGTTCCTCTGTATGGTTTCAGTCAGCATACTAAAATCGTGTTAAAAATACATATTTCCAGGGAATATGGCTGTCAAGGGCCGTTTCCACTCTTGGGACAACGACGTATGGCAAGAAAGCATTTATCGCATAACATAATTGATATTCTACAGTTACACAGGAAACGGCTTGCCTTGCCCTTGACAGCCCATGAAGCAATAGATTTAACCACGGGGCGTTGAAGTCTTTTTTCAACGGCCCTCTCAACTCAATTCCAATATATATCTGCACTATTTCAAAGTAAAGAAAACCTGGAAGCTGGTCCCCCTGCCGGCCTTGCTGTGGACCTCGATCTTGCCGCCGTGGCCTAGTATCTCCTCGCGGGCCAGGACGAGGCCTATCCCCTTGTGGTTTTCATCTTCCAGTCCGAAAGCACTGACCCGCGGGTAGTAAATCAGGGCGAAAAGCTTGTTGTTGTGGTCGCTTTTGTCGGCGCGCAGGTTATTTGCTTCCTCCATGCTCACCGTTTCCGAGAGCAGGGCGCTCTTCAGTATCCCGAGGCGGTCGATACCCTTGCCGTTGTCTGCAATGGTGACCTGCAACTGCTTGAACTTCGGGTAGTAACTGGTATAGACACTCACCTGCCCCCCGTCCCCCGCCGCAGCCACCGCATTCGACACCATCTGAAACAGGGCCAGGTAAATCCCTTCCGGGTAGCCTTCCATGTGGGGTACTCCCTCATCCAGCTTGTCCCTGAAAGAAACCCGTACCGCATCCTCATGTCCCGGCGGCATGAAGTCCGCGCAGTAGGGACAGGCCGCCAGGATGATGTCCCGCATCAGGCTGTTGACGTTGAATACCGAGGAATCTTTCTTATTGAGAATTATCCTCTGGAAGTAAGTCAGCGAGCGCCCGATGTGGTCGAGCTGGGCCACGGCCACTTTCAGCAGGTTGCGGTAACCGGGGAGGTACAGCAGGTTAAGCATCCGCTCAGCCGAGTCTCCCAGGTTCAGGGTCAGCCGGCTCAATCCGACCGCGAACCTCTTGGGCCGCGCTTTTCCCAGCTCGATAATCAGCCTGCCGATCACCTGCAGCCGCTCCTGCACCTCCGTGTTGTAGAGCTTTCGCACTTCCTCTTGGAGGGCGCGGCTGGGGCCGAAACACTTGCCCTTGACCTTGGCCCTGGCCACCGCTACAAAATCGATGGCCTCCTGCAGCTGCTGCGAGATCGTGCCGTAGGCTGTAAGATAATCGGTCATCTTTTCGCTTTAATCCCCGGGATAAAATATGGCCCGGCTTCGATTTAGTATTGACCCGTATATTCTATCCTGGTAAAATTAATTAAAGATATTCAGCGTCCGACCCGAAAGCAAGCACATTCGGAACCGCCCATGCGGCAGACGGAACTGTTGCATTGAAACCTTGACTCTTCTCAAGGGTAATTAACTTAGACTTCGTGTTTAATGCTCTGAGCGGGAACGGTTCGCCACCGGTCCGTGATTTAAATAAGGATACGGCCAGTGATGCAATTCATCATACGGAAATCCGCAGGATGCGGTCCTGCCGCCCCAAAGGCGTGTGCCCTCAAATTGCTGCCGAAATGGCTGTTCCCGGCAATCGCCCTTCTTCTGGTTCCCGCCCCGGAGGCGAGCGCCCAGTTCGGCAAAAACAAGGTGCAGTACGATAATTTCAAATGGCAGGTGCTGAAAACCGAGCACTACGATATCTACTTCTATGAGAAAGAGCGCCCCATGGTCCTGGATGCAGGCCGCCTTGCCGAGAGGGCTTACCTGCGCTACACCAAGATGCTCAACTTCAAGCCCCGGCGTCGCATCCCGCTGATTCTCTACGCCGGGCAGTCGGATTTCCAGCAGACCAACATCATGGCCGGAGAGGTCGGCGAGGGAACGGGAGGTGCCAATGAATTCTACAAGCGCCGGGTCCTGCTGCCGTTCACCGGCTCCTGGAAAGATTTCGAGCATGTCCTGACCCACGAGCTGGCCCACGCGTTCCAGATAGACATCATCTGGGGCAATGCCACCCCGGTGGCCAATCCATTCGCTTACAGCCCCCCGCTGTGGTTCATCGAGGGCATGGTCGAGCAGCTCTCGATAGACGGGATGAACCCTTATACCGAGATGTGGCTGAGGGATGCGGCCCTGAGCGGGTACCTGATGACCCTCGAGGAGCTCGGCTACATGCCCGACCTGCGGGCTTACCGCTTCGGCCACTCGTTCTGGTATTACATCTCCCAGCGCTACGGCAGCAAGAAAATCGGCGAGATCCTGCAGAAAACCCCTCTGTTCGGCAATGTCGATCGCGCCTTCAAGTCCTCGCTCGGCGCAGACATGAAAACCCTGAGCCGCCAGTGGGACGAGGATATCCGCAAGACCTACCTGCCGCAGATCGTCAAGTTCGAAAAGCCCGAAGATTTCTCGCGCAGGCTCACCGACCACGCCAAGAAAGGCAACGGTTACAATGTGACTCCGGCGCTCAGCCCGGACGGCGAGAAGCTCGCTTTCATCTCCGACAGAAGCGGCTACACGGACATCTGGGTGGCCAGCGCGATCGACGGCCGCGGAGAGAAAAAACTGGTCGAGGGCCAGCGCAATCCGGACTTCGAATCGTTCCGCTTCCTTTACACCAGCCTCAACTGGAGCCCGGACGGCCGCCTGCTCACCTTCGTGGCCAGGAGCGGGCCCGAGGATGCGGTCTATGTATATGCTTTCTACAATAAAAAGGTGCTCAAGAAATTTACTTTCGGCCTGGATGGAGTGCTGACACCCTCTTTTTCGCCGGATGGGAAGAAAATCGTTTTCAGCGGGGTCGAGGGAGGGCGCTCGAACCTCTACCAGGTGGATATCGATTCCGGAAAGCTCACCCAGCTCACCGATGACAGCTACACCCAGCGCGACCCGGTCTATTCGCCCGACGGCAAGCGGATTGCTTTCACCACCGAATACGGCCCGGGGACAGACCTCGAAAAGCTGCTTTTCTCCGACTACCGGATCGGCATACTCGACCTCGAGAGCGGTGAATATTCCGTCCTGCCCCGCAGCGTGGGCGACAATATTTCGCCCCAGTGGTCTCCAGATGGCGGTAAGATAGCCTTCGTCTCCGACCGTACCGGGATTTGCAATGTTTTTTACCACGACTTCTCGGACAGCACCGACTACCAGATTACCGATATCCTCACCGGAGTGTCGGGAGCCACCGAGACCAGTCCCTGCCTGTCCTGGTCCTCGGGCAGCGGCAGGATGGCTTTCAGCGCTTTCCTCGACGCCGGCTGGGACATTTTTGTCATCAACACGCCGGAGAAGCTCGCCAGGCCCTGGCAGCCCGACACCACCATCGACTTCGAGTATGAGACCATGCATATGGCGGCGCGCAGGGAGCGCATTGAAAAGATCAAGAAAGAGCTCTATCCCGGCTCTCTCGAAACAGCGCCGCTGGCTTCCGCAAGTGATTCAGTACCCAGGCCCGTGGCTGCCGGACCGGGGTTGATGGACACCGGCCGGGACCTCCTGGCCGCCGGATCTGCCGGGGACTCCCTGCCTGTAGATGCGGCCGCCGGGGACACGGTATCCGGGGAGACTCCAGCCTCCCCGGACCTGGCAGCAGCGGCCACGAGCCTGCGGGACATGGTGGAATACGAAACGTGCGATGACACCCTGACAGCTCCGGCCGAAGAGTTCCCGGCCCTCGGGGACAGCCTCCTGGAAGCTTTCGAGGACAGCCTGGCCGTGTTCGACAGCCTGGCCGGAAATACCGATACCGTGCAGGCACCCGGGGAAGCCGCCAGGGAGGACACCCTGCCCGAGGTCAGCTTCGATTTCGATGTTCCCAAGGAAAAAATCCCTTTGCCCGATACTTCGAGTTTCCTTTTCTCCAGGTACAAGGTCAATTTCACCACGGACTATGTCAGCGGTTACGGCGGCTACCAGGGGAACATCGGTTTCAACGGCGGCGTGATGTTGAGTGCCAGCGACATGCTGGGCAACCACAACCTGCTGGTCGGCGCCAATATCTACGGCAAGATCCAGGACAGCGACCTGTTTTTCCAGTACCTCAACCTCAAGGGCCGCACGGACATGGGTTTCTATGTGACCCAGTTCCGTGATGTCTACTACCTGTCATCCATAGGCTCCTCGGGTGAATATCTGGCCAATATCTGGCGGGGAGCCGGGATCATCTTCCAGCGGCCTTTCAACCGTTTCCGGCGCCTGGAGTGGAGCCTGAACGCTTTTTCGGTGAGTGAAAAAACTTTCGAATACAACTTCAACCAGTATTATTACTACGGCTATGTCAGTGAACAGAACGTACAAAAGTACGGCACGACCTACTTCGCCGGGCCCGAGGTGGCCCTGGTGTTCGACAATACCGCCTACGGCTATACCGGCCCGGTCGATGGCGGAAGGTGGCGGGTCAGCACCCGCGTTTTCTTCGGGGAGCTGAGTTTCAGCGAGGCAATTGCCGACTGGCGCAAGTACTGGCTTTTCTGGAAAAGGGTTACTATCGCCCTGAGGGGTATCGCCGCCAGGCGCTGGGGCAACAACCCACAGACCCTCTATGTCGGCGGACCTTATACTTTCCGCGGGGCCTGGTACGGAGACGTCCGCGGACACAACCTGCTGCTGAGCAACGCGGAGCTGCGCTTCCCCCTGATCGACCACCTGGTCATGGGCTGGCCCCTGCCGATCTACCTGCGCGGCATCGGCGGAGTCCTTTTCTTCGATATGGCCGGAGCCTGGTACAACGGAGAGGGATTCAAGCCTTTCACCTCCAAGGGTTCCAAGCTCTTCTCCTTCGAGGATGCCCAGGCGGCCTATGGAATGGGTTTCCGCATGAACCTGGGCTACTTCGTCCTGCGTTTCGACATGGCCAAGACCCTGGATCACTATAACACCAATTACTACTACTACGAAAACACGCTCTACCGGTCCAAAGAGAGGGTAAATGGAAGGCGGCGCAACTTTTTCTCGATCGGTTACGACTATTGAGCAAATACCTTGCGCAGTGCCTGATGCCGGGTTATTTTCGAGCTTCGTTCTCCGGACTCATTACCACCAGCCACTCTAACACCCGAGGATCGATGGAGGTCTAAGGATGCGTATTCTGACACCCGTGTTTCTTGCCGTGATTTTCCTGGGAGCTGCTTTCAGCCTTCTTCCGGCACAGGATAAGTCCAAGCTCCTCAAGATGGAAAAAGACTCCGACAATGACGGAGTGGTGGATACCTGGAATTATGTCAACAACCAGAACGTGATCGAGCTGATCGAGCAGGACCAGAACGGCGATGGTAAAATCGACAAGTGGCGTCATTTCACTCCCGACGGCAAGCCGTCGAAAATCCTGGTCGATTCCGATTTCGACGGGGACGTGGATGACTCCACCATCTACGATGAAAACGGGAACAAAATCCGTGCGGAAAAAGACACCGACAACAACGACAAGGTGGACCAGTGGCAGTATTTCGACCCGGAGAGCGGGAACCTGCTGAGAGTGGAGATCGACAGCAAGGGAAAGGGAGTCGACAAGACTGTCTTCTATAACGCCGGGGGCCAGAAAGAGCGCATGGAAGCCGATGCCAACGGGGATGGCAAGGTGGACCAGTGGGTGAGCTATTACCCCAGCGGCAAGATGCAAGAGATCGGCTACGACACCGACAAGTCCGGCAAGCCTAATGTCTGGCAGCAATTCAATGAAGACGGCAGCAAGGGCAAGGCCGGCTTCGACACCGACGGCGATGGCAAGCCCGACAAGTGGCAATAGTCCTTAATCGTGTTCGATGTTCGAAAACAATTGAGCCGGCCCCGGAAACCCCGGGGCCGGCTTTTTTTATTTGACCCGCCCCGCGTCCGGGCCGTAAATTGTCTACCTCACACCCAGCCTCAGGGAGGCCTTTTGCAGCCTGACAGTCCGCATTCCGGCCCCGCCGCCGTGCATTTCTCCTCACGCTGGGCCATGCTGGCCACGGCCTTGGGGATTGCCATCGGCACCGGCAATATCTGGCGCTTCCCGCGGGTGGCGGCAGCCAACGGGGGCGGGGTGTTCATCCTGCTCTGGATGGTCTTCCTTTTCCTCTGGTCGATACCGCTGCTGACCGCCGAGAGCGCGATCGGCCGCTGGAGCAGGAAAGGCACCCTCGGCTCGTTCCAGGCGCTCGCAGGCAGGAGCGGACTCTGGATGGGCGGCTTCGTAGCCCTGGTAACCACTGGAATCATGAGCTACT
The DNA here is from genome assembly GCA_016934095.1 of Candidatus Glassiibacteriota bacterium. Classification (GTDB taxonomy): domain Bacteria; phylum Gemmatimonadota; class Glassbacteria; order GWA2-58-10; family GWA2-58-10; genus JAFGTO01. Next base: position 3,451 of record JAFGTO010000567.1, on the reverse strand, counting down.
ACTCGGTGGTAACCGGGTGGTGCTTTAAATATTTTTCCTCCTCGCTTACCGGCGCGGTCAATGCCGGGACCGGCCCCGAATACTGGCATGATTTTGCCGGCAGCGCCCAGGCGGAAGCCTTTCACCTGGCGGCCGCCCTGGTTACCGGCCTGATCGTTGTCCTGGGGGTCCGTATCGGGATAGAGCGCACGGCCCGGGTTTTCATCCCTGTCCTGGGAGCGATCCTGGTCTATGCCACGTTGCGGGCGCTCTTTCTGCCCGGCTCTTTCGAGGGGGTCAAGTTCCTCTTTCACTTCGACCCTGCGGATTTCACCAGGCCCCGGATCTATCTCGAAGCCCTGAGCCAGTCGGCCTGGTCCACCGGAGCAGGCTGGGGCCTGCTGCTGACCTATTCGGTCTACTCACGCTCCAGCGAGCCGGTGGTGGGCAATTCCCTGATCATGGGACTGGGCAACAACACGGCCAGCCTGTTGGCCGCCCTGGCGGTGATCCCCACCGTGTTCGCCTTGCTCCCTGCCGGGGAAGCCGTGCAGGTGGCCCAGGCAACCGGAGAAAACAGCACCGGCCTTACTTTCATCTGGATCCCCAGGCTGCTGGGAGGCACCGGCGGCGGACAGCTCATGCTGGCGCTTTTCTTCCTGGCACTGTCGCTGGCCGCGCTGAGCAGCCTGATTTCAATGTTCGAGCTGGCGGTGCGCAACCTGATCGACCTGGGCCTGCGCCGGAGGTCAGCCACCGCGGCGGTGGCTGCCTTTATCGCCCTGGCGGGAAGTCCCAGCGCCCTGAACAGTACCTTTTTCGACAACCAGGACTGGGTCTGGGGACTCGGCCTGCTGGTCAACGGCCTGTTTTTCTGCCTGGCGGTGAACCGCTTCGGCGCCGGGCGGTTCCGGGAACAGATGGTCAACATCCGCTCCAGCAAAGATATCCGCCTGGGAAAAGTATTCGAGCCGCTGATCAGCCGGGTAATCCCCTTTCAGTTCGTGCTCCTGCTCGGCTGGTGGTTCTACCGCTCGGTGGGCTGGGACCCGGCCAACTGGTGGAACCCGTTTTCCACTTTCTCCATCGGCAGCTGCCTGGCACAGTGGGGCCTGGCCGCGGTGCTGATGATCGTGCTCGCCCCCCGCCTGGCAGGGCTGCTCGGGCGGAGAACCGCCAGGTGAGCGCTTCGCCGGCTTTGCCCGGGAATTCTCTCCTCCGAAACACGAGCGAAAGACCATGACCCGGCCTTTTGAGTGGACTCTGCGGTTACCGGTTTTCCCCTGACCGCACCGGGGACCGTACGCGCATGCCGAAACACCTGAAAATAAACGCCGAGAGCCTGTCATCCTGGCCGCTGTGGCTGCTGGCAGCCTGGCTCTGGGCGTTCGCCCTGGTCGCATACAGCGGCTGGCCACGGCTCTGGGGCATGATCCCGCTCGGGCCGGATGGGGGCATCTGGATAGTGCTGTTTGCGGCTGTCTGCACCCTGATCGCTCTTGCCCCGGCCGCCTGCCGCCCGGCTCCGGCCGGCAGGCGGTTTAAAGCCTTCGCAGAGAAACTCGACCACCCGCCGCTGCGCACCGCCGGCTTGTTCCTGCTCTGTCTCGCCGTTTGCTGGGCCGCCTGGCATTTCAAGTCCAGGAACCACTTCATGGGGGATGGTTGGCTCTACCTCTCCGAGGTGGAGAAGCCTTTTCACCTGATGCCTGCCCGGGTCCTGGATTTTTTCCTGCACCAGTCGTTCCACCGCCTGTTGACAAGCCAGGGCGAAAGCTCCGGAGAGACCGCCTACGCCCTGCTGCACTGCCTGCTGCTCCCGTTGTTCCTCGGGGTCTGCTGGCATACCGCCGGGCTGGTCGCTTCAGGTTTCCGCCGGCGCCTCGCGGTCTGGTCATTCATGGCCTTTAGCTCGGCCTTGCAGCTCTTTGCCGGGTATGTCGAAAGCTACACCCTGCTGAACCTCTGGAGCGCGTTCTACCTGTACTCAGGAGTGAAACACCTGTCCGGCGGGCGGGAAAAGGCGACAGTTCCCTGGATGCCGACCCTGTTTTTCCTGCTGGCTTTTTTCAGCCACCACAGCGGCCTGGTGCTCGGCCCTTCCCTGCTGTTTCTCTGGCTGAACAAGCTACTGCCAGCCCGGATGGTAAAGAACAGGCTGTCGAACCCCTTCCTGCTGGTGGCCGCTCTCTCCTGCCTGGGCCTGGTTCTGGGGCCAATCGTTTTCAAGTCGACACGCCCCTTGCTGGTACCTCTGGCGGCGGCGGGCGAGAACCTCAAGGCGCCCTACAGCCTTTTCAGTTGCCGGCATATCTGGGAAAAATTCAATTTCCTGCTGCTGGTCTGCCCGGTCGCCGCTGTCGCCCTGCCGGTGATAGCTTCCAGGTGGCGCACGTTCAGGAAACCGAACCCGGCAGCTTTCGTTTTCGTCTTCTGGTGCGCGGCGGGGTGTTCTGTCTTCGCAGTCATTTTCAACCCGCTGCTGGGGATCCGCGACTGGGACCTGCTGTCGCTTCCGGCGGTTCCCCTGGCCCTGTTCTGCGGCTGGGGCCTGCTCGCGGTACTGGAGAAAAGAAGCTGGAGCGACCAGTTCCTGGCGGCCCTGGCCCTGGCCGCAGCCGTGCATGGAAGCGCCTGGGTGTGGGTGAACTCGGACATGCAGCGGGGGATCGGTTTCCTCGACCGGGTCCGGCGTGTGGATTACCACCGGAGCACCGGCAAACTGAACCTGGCTTACATGCTCCAGGAAAAAGGCTTCTATCAATCCGCGGTGAGACAGTACCAACAGGTGGAAGGAGAAAACCTGAAGGAGAAGGCCCTGATCAACATCGGCTATTGTTTCCTGGTGATGGGAATGCCGGACAGTGTGATCTACTATTACGATAAGCTCGACAACCTGCAGGTGGACCTGAGCACTACCAAGAAACTGTATATGCGGCTGGCCTTCGCTTATGATATGAAAGGCTCTCCAGCGGAGGCTGCCACGATTTTCCTGAGGATGGTCCGCGGGGGGCTGGAACTGGATCCAGAGGAGAGACATTACTGGCTGGACAAGCTCGAGCGCTCCGGCATGACCGGCCGCAACTATCAGCTTTCGCTACGCGACCCACCCGATGCCGGAGCGCTGCTTTTCCTGCTGCGCTACCACCTGCTCGGCGGCCGCAGCAGCCAGCTCGACCTGCTCTACCGGAGGATACTGGCCGGCCGCTTCCCTGCTGAGGACTGGCTGCGCCTGCTGGAGTTCGCCTCAGCCTGCGGACACGCTGAATACGTGGAGCCGATGCTCCATGAGGCCCGCAGGCAGCACCCGGACCATCCCTCGCTCAGGGAGCGGGGGCACTGAAAGAGTTTCCCTACAGGGTGGTCCGGAATTCCTGAAACGGTTCTATCGAGTAGGAGGGGGCCTCACGGCCCCCGTCCTCTCACACCACCGTACGTACGGTTCCGTATACGGCGGTTCGTGAAGTATTTC
>JAFGTO010000096.1 GCA_016934095.1 Candidatus Glassiibacteriota bacterium | reverse complement strand
CCAAGCTTCGCCATGTTCACCGTCAGTTCTCCCTACACCATCATCGGCGGCAGGCTGAAAGCCTCGGTCTACCGGGGCGGATCCACCGACTGGGACCGGATCGGGGTCTGGGTCGGCAACGGCTCGCGCGGCGGGGACCGCAAGAGAGCCTGGCAGGCGCCGGAAGGTGCCACGGGCAGCCTGGAGCTTGTCCTCGACCTCGACGAGCAGCTCTATCCCGCCGGAGAGCGAGGACCGCACAATTTCACGGCGCGTTTCGAGTTCTCTGCCAACGAGCAGAACGACCCGCCGACCCAGACAGGGATCGAGTCCCTGGAAATGGCGGCCGAGATCCAGTGCGCCCCCAACTCGCTGCCCGCCCTGTCGCTGGGCAGGAACATCGTCCGCTACCGCGACGAGACTCCAGGGCCCCACCAGGTTAAAATCACCCACGTCTGGCGCGAGCTCGCCGACAACCACCCGCCGCTGCCCCCGCAGCGGCCCGTTTCCCCGGCGGATGGGGGTCAAGCCGGCAGCCTGGCTCCCCTGTTCAAGTGGAAAGCCGCCCGGGACCCGGACAGTCAGGACCGGGTAGCCGACTACCAGATAACGGTCTCGTTCGATCCCCAGTGCCGCTGGGCTGTCTCCACCAGCCTCTGCCGGGAGACCGGCTCCGGCGAGCCGCAATGGAAGCTGTCCCAGGGCTGGCTCGACCAGGACACGACCTACTACTGGCGGGTCAGGGGCAGGGACAGCCGCGGAACCTGGGGCGAGTGGAGCCCGGTGTTCAGTTTCAGGACCACGAAGTGATTCGCCTCCTGCGGCTGTCATCAATAATTCTGAATAACGACGCCTGGTTTTTCAGCCTAGGAGCGCCCATGTACCGGTATGGAATGTCTATGACAAGGCCGGCTTTATTAATCCTCATGGTTATTTTTATTATGCTGTCCGGCTGTGCCGGTCCAGAGATCCGTTTCCCCCGCATCGGGGTCATCGGCACGGAAGGCTCGGCCCAGCGGGTGGATGAGGCCCTGCCCCGGATGGGCGAGCCGTTCGCTGTTATCGACAGCGTGTCCCCGGCCGCCCTGGCCGGGTACGACCTGGTGATCCTGGGGCCTGGCGCCTTTTCTCGCAACGATGCCGGAGTGGCCGGCAGTTACCGCGACCTCCTCGCTTATGTCGAAAAAGGCGGCTGCCTGCTGGCCTTTGGCCTCAGCGACCGGGGCTACCGGCCGGAGTTCCTGCCCTATGAGGTCCGCTTCGACCCCGAGGACCCCTCGGGCTGGGGCAATGTCGATTTCAGCGAGCAGATCGATGAGCCGGATCACCCGGTCTTCAACTCGCCCCACCGCCTTACCTACCTCGCCGGGCTGGAGGAGTCCTCGAGGATCGTCTACACTGCCCCCGAGTGGCGGATCCTCCTCTCCAAAGACCCGCGGCACCCCTCCCAGGACACCAGGATAGAGAAGCTGGACAACTCGGTCGGCAGCCTTTTCGAGGCCGACTGGGGCAAGGGCCACATCCTGGTCTGCCAGCCGATAATCGACCGCTACTACGCAGGAAAAGCCTCTATCGTGCCCCATCCCCTCGAGCAGGGTGTCCTGCTTTTCGAGAACGTGGTGGAATACATGAAAAGAAAAGCCTCCGGCCGCGACCTGCCCCTGGTTACTGTCAAAGCCTGTCCCGGCACCGGGGCCCCCGGCAGGCCGGTCCTTTTCGAGGCCGTGATCGCTGGCGGGGCAGGGGAGCCGTACTCTTACGACTGGGATTTCGGGGACGGCACCCGCAGCAGCGAGCCTGCCCCGCAGCACGAATACGGCAGGGAGGGCGTGTACTGGGCCACGGCCACCGTGGCAGATGCAAAAGGCCGGGCGGACCATGCCGCCTGCCGCGTGGAGGCAGGGCCGGCCCGGGCCATGCGCTGGGCCGACCAGTTGGTGGCGGCGCAGATGCACCGCTATTACCCGGACCCATCCCGGGTAGGGGTGAACTACCGCACCGCCCTGCTGCTCAGCGGTATGCTGGATGTCTACCGGCGTACCGCGGACCGGGAGATCCTCGACTATCTCAGGGCCTTTTTCCAGGCCAGGCTGATCGAGCGCTGGGGAAAGCGCCCCTATAAAAACGACATGCAGCCGGACGTCAATTTTGTCGATATCTATTCCCTGATGGCCCCTGCCTACCGTATTTACCGCATCACCGGGGACAGTGCCTGCCTGGAGATGGCGGAAGAAGTCTGGCGCCAGAGTGTCGCCGTGGACAGGAGCCGCCCGCCCGGCTCGCTCTGGAGCCCCTGGACCTGGGGCGGCAGGGAGGCTATCGTGGATTTCACCTACTTCAAGGCCCAGCTCAGGGCCGACCTCTGGGAAGAGACCGGGGACATCTCGCTGCTGGATGAGGCAGCCGAGCAGATGGTCAGGTTCACCGACTACATGCTGGACCCTGCGGACAGCCTCTTTTTCCAGGCCATCGACCTGGACCGCAAGGCCTATTTCTGCTCGGAAACCCGTCCGACCGGGCTCTGCGACAGCAAATGGGGCCGGGGCAACGGGTGGGTGGCCCTGGCTTTCGCCGAGCTGATGCCCCGGCTGCCCGCGAGCCATCCCCGCAGGGCCGAGCTGACCCGCATCGTCCGGGGCTTCTTCAACGGCATCCTCCGCACCCAGGATCCTGTCACCGGGCTCTGGGCCCTGATCACCGACAAGCTCGACTACCCCGGGATGTGGCTCGAAACCACCTCCACCAGCATGTTTGTTTACTCTATGGTGGTGCTGGTGGAGTGCAGCGTCCTGCCCGAAGAGCCTTTCCTGGCCTCGGCCCGCAGGGGGTACAACGGGCTCCAGCAGCGGATCAGGATGGGTGCCTTCAGCTACCCCTACCTCTCGGATGCCTGCCAGGGCAGCAGCGCCAGGGTGAACATGGGCCGCTGGCTGCAAGCCCACCGCCACGACAACGATTACCACGTGCTGGGCCCGTTCCTGATGGCCGAGGAAGCACTCTGGAGGGCGGCGCCGCCCGAGGTGGCGGTAGTCGGCACCCTGCGGCCGTCCCGGAGCGGACTGGGCCCCCTGCTCAACAGGGCCGGCCTCTATTTCTACCAGGTCCCGAACCTCTACACCGCCGGGGAGTTGGGGGCTTTCGGGGCTGTCGTAGTCGACCGGGGGGCCCTCGACCGCAACGATGCCGATATCAGGGCTTACTGCGGGAGCCTGCTGGACTATGCCGCCGCAGGCGGCACCCTGGTATATTTCCCCCAGGACAACCCGGACCTGCTGCTCGAGGCCCTGCCGCCGGGGATCGCCTTTAAGCGGGCAGCCGACGGCTATGCGGTCCCGGAGACCGGTTCCGGCTGGCTGGCAGTCAGCCTGGGCCCGGAAAAGCAGGCCGGCCTGGTAGTAACGGGCCATGGCCGGGGCAAGGTGGTCTACTGCTCGGTCTGCCCGGCCGTTTCCACCGGCGACGGTGCCGGCTCCCCGGAGGGCTGGCCCCGGGAATTTCTCGACTTTTTCAAAGGGCTGGCGGCCCCTGCTAAATAATACTGCCGGCCAGCCTGACCGGTTTAAATTTGACTTATCCCGGGCCTGCACCCGATATTTTCTGCCCGTGCCGGCTTACCTTCACCCCAGTCAGCGGAGTAACGACCATGCGCCTGTCAATCTGTTCGATCATCCTGCTTGCCCTGCCCCTTGTCTGCCTGGCCGAAACAGTACGGCTGCCTGTTACCGGGGACACGGGTGTATCCAGCGAGCGCGGCCGCCTGAGCGAGAACAGCGGGGCCTCGGTAACTGTCCCGGTCCGCCAGAACCAGAACTGGAGCGGTTTCGAGACCAAAGCATTCCTGATGCGCTTCGACACCGGCCCGGTGCAGGGGATGACTGTCGAGCGGGCCTGGCTCAACCTGTTCCTGGCCCGCGGCGAGCTCTATGGCGTAGGGCTGTGCACCGTGCTCGCCGACTGGGAGGAGGGCGGCGGGCTGAACGGGCAGACAGGCAGGGGCGGGGCCAGCTGGAGCTGGGCCGGAGAGCCGCAGGAAGGCTCGGAGCCGGGCGACTGTAACTACTG
>JAFGTO010000095.1 GCA_016934095.1 Candidatus Glassiibacteriota bacterium | reverse complement strand
CGCGCCCTGCGACAAAGTCCACGGTGCGCTTGAGGTCGAAGGCCCTGGCGCCGGCAGCCGGACGGCCCCACATGACCGAGAGGGTGGCGAAATTGAAGTTGTTGTCCCTCTCTGCGCCGATCCTGCCCAGGGTCTCGCCCCGGCCCCGCAGGTCGACCGAGAGCACTGCACAGCCTCTCTCGAGCAGCGGCTCCACCAGGCCGGACCCGGCCACCGCTGCCTTGCCCCGGTCATCCACGGCTATCACTGTCCGGTACGGGGCTTCTGCCGAGCCGGGAAGCCAGAGCAGCCCGGGGATGTACTGGCCTATCTCGCTGAGGAAATAGACTTTTTCCAGGACCCCGTTGGCTGTTTCCAGGCTGTCGAAGACCATGGGCATCAGGTAGTGCGACTCGCGCTCGGGGGGTGCGGCCAGCCCGGCCGCCAGCCGCCTGACAGCGGCCGTCTTCGACTTTGAGGCCTCCACCGGCAGGCTGTTGACTTTCCTGGCCGCCAGCTCGCCAGCGAGCTCGACCGCAGACTGGGCGGCGGCCATCGCCGAGCCGTCCTTGTCGCAGAGCAGCCGGGGGTCATCCGGCTCGAGCGGCCGGACATCGCCCTCGGCCAGCGGCGAACCATCCCCCTGGCCCATCAGGTGGTAGAGCATCCATCCGTACATGGCCTCGCGGAACGGCTGCCAGTAGCCGTGCGGCCAGCCGTGGAACTCATCGAAGCGCGCCCGGTCCCTGTACCCCAGCAGGCCGTAGAGCGCCTCGGTGGCGCGGCCCGCCTTGCGGGCCCCGCTTATCGGAAAGATATAGTCTTCATCCCCCTGCATCATCAGCAGGGCCCGCGGGGCGGCGAGACCGGCAATCTCGAACCAGTCCATCTCGCGGTAGAGGCCGGGTACGAAACAGCAGGTGCAGTTAGGCCCGGAATACTTGATCCAGTTGCTGGACTGGTAGACATAACCAGCCAGGGCCCCGCACTTGACCCTCCTGTCCAGGGCGGTGGTGAACAGGGTGTTCAGGCCCCCGCCCGAGTTGCCGGTGACCCCGATACAGTCCGGGTCGACATCCGGCAGGCTCTGCAGGAAATCTATGCCGCGCATGCTGTCCCAGACCATGAACCCTAGCACGGTCTGTCCCGAGGGCAGCAGGGCGAACCCTGCCTCGTGGTGGCTGTTGCCCGGGACACAGCGCTCGCCGTGCCCGATAGCATCGTAGATCAGCACCACGAACCCTAGCCGGGCCAGCTTGATACAGCGTGCCTGGTAGAATTTTTCGGCCTTCCCCTCATCCAGGGAATGCCCGATCGGGCAGAGGACCGCCGGGCGCATGCCGGGTGAGGCTGTTTTGGGCCTGTAGAGGTTGGCGGTAACCGGGAAGCCGGGCCGGCTGTCGAAGATGACGTTCTCGATGGTGTAGTCGCCCATATCGTGCCTGCCCGTGATCCGGACATTCATCGGGGTACGCTCCGGCAGGGGGTCCAAGCCCAGGCCCCTGAGCACCACCCGCTCCAGCCGGTCCCGCCGCTGCCACCAGTCGGCCGCATCCACCGGCAGCCTCCAGCGCTGAGCGTACTCTGCAGCCTCGGTCATCAGCTTTGCCAGTGCGGTGGAATTGGGCATCACGTTGAAATCATCCAGCGCGTTGACTTCCGGGGCGACCACCCAGCGCTCATCCTGCCCGGCAAACCCCGCCGAGACCGCAGTCAAAAGAATTCCCAAGACTGCCGCCAGGGCGGGTCTTTTTGCCTTGAACAGTCTTTGCATAACTTCATCCTCCTGTCGGCTGTGTCCGCCTTATTCGGCATCCCCCGTCTTTCCAGGGGCAATGGCTTCTATCTTGAAAGACTCGTTGATAATCCCCTGTTCCGGGGTAACCACCTCGTAGGAAGTGTTCTCGGCGCCGGGCTGGAAAGTCCAGGAGACTGTCTGGCGGTTCCTGCGGCCGGGTCCCTCCAGCCAGGTATGGCTGACCCGCAGGGCGCTCGGCACCCTGGGAGCCGTCCTGACCAGGCTGTTCGCCACCACCTTGCTCAGGCCGCCGCGGTCCACCTCGACCTTGACCCGGGTGTCGGCACCGCTCAGGCTGCGGTCCCTGACCACGTGGTTGAAAGTCAGCCAGTCCTGCTCATGCTCCGGGTGGCTGTCAAAAGCGGCGAGCTCTGTCCACGAGGCCCCCCTGTTTTCCGAGACCGACAGGCGCACGGAAACATCCTGCGGTTTTCCCTGCTGCAGGGTCCGGGCCTCGACCCCCAGGCGCAGCTCATCAATCAGGCCATCGGCGGGGAGAGAGAAAGTAAGGATTCCGGGCTTATCCGGCTCGACCGGGACCAGCAGGGACGATCCCTCCACGGGCATCAGGTTCTGCAGTTCCTGGTCCCTGAGCCCGACACCTTTTTCCCAGCGGCTCTGGCTGAGGGCGGCCCTGTGGATACCGTTGGAGAGGGTGAGGGTGTTCTTACCGGGTTCGAGGCGCGGCAGGGCCATGGGCGAGAGCTCGGTCCAGGTCTCCAGGGCGAGCCCTTCCAGGCCCACCTTACCGGAGCCCTCGCGGTCCACCCACTCGAACTTGACCAGGTAGCCGTAATGTCCCTCGACCAGCGGGGTGAAATCCACCCGGAAAGGCACGGCTCCCAGGCGCGGGTTTTCCCAGACCTGCTCCCAGGTCCTGGCTCCATCCGTACTGACCAGGATACGGTTTTCATCGCTGTCAGCCGGGCGCCAGAACCAGCCGCTGACCACCGCGCCGCCGGAGTTGTCTTGGAAATCGGTGAGGTCGTTCTGCAGGCCGGCGATGACCCAGGGCGTGGTTACCTCGACCACCAGCGAGGCCGGTTTGTCCCTGGCCGCGGCCGCCAGGGGGGGCAGCTCATCCCCGGAGAGTGTTTTCACCCCGGAGACCGATGGATTCTCCAGGCGAAAGACCTGGGACCCCAGGTCTGGCCGGTACTCGAACAGCGCGTTCCCGTAAGCCGCGGGGACCGTATCGGTCCAGGCCAGCGAGTTCGCCCTCACCGGTCCCTCCAGCCAGTAACTGCGGTAGTTGGTTCCCATCTCCTGCGGCAGGGCGGAAGGCGCGATGTAAAAGCGGTCTCTTGGCCGGAAATAGCAGGTAACCGACTCCCTGGTGCGCAGCCGGAGAGCCATGATATGCGCGCAGAGGTACGGGTGGTAATCCTTCTTGCCCTCGGTGTCTGCGAAGCAGCTCTGCATACCCTTCATGCTGTCGAAAGGGAGGAAAGGGTCAGGGTTGAAACTGTCGCGGCGGAAAAGAGAGGGGTCGGCCAGCAGGTCGTCCACCGAGGCCAGGCTGCCATCCGGCTTGACTACGTAGCCGTACATGTCGGTGTCGATATAGTTCCAGCGGCCCTCGAAGCGCACTTCCGGCACCACGTGCCCGTTGAGGAAGCGCCTCCTGGCCTCCAGCCCGGCCAGGTTGTAGAGGGCGCACATGGCCGCGCTGTTGTTGCCGCAGAGGCTGTAGCCGTAGACGCCCAGTATTTTCAAGGCGTCCACCAGGTAGCCGCCATCCTCCATCGGCCCGATAAAATGGATCTGGTGCTTCATACCGAAATTATGCAGTGCCAGGGCTTTTTCCCTGTCGCTGTGGATGCCCCCGGTAACCTCCAGGACTATTTCCTCCAGGCTCCAGCAGTCCGGCTGGGCCGAGCTCACCAGCTTTACCGAGCACTGTTCCGCCCATAACCGGGGAACGAGCAAGACTAACAATAGAACTGTCAATACGGGAACCGGCCGTTTCATCTGATACCTCCCTCCGGCAAGTATATGATATTCCACGGTACACCGTGCCCGAACCAGCGATAATCTTCCCGGGCCTGCAGCTTTTCGGCAGACATTGGTCAGCCCCTGTCTGCCTGCAATCAAGATATGGAATCCATCCCCGGTTGAAAAGAAAAATTACCGGCCCGCTTCACCTAGGCCGCACCTCAGGCTGCCTCACTAGCCGCGCCGGTCGAAGACTCACCGCGGCAAGCCACGGGGAATGCGCTCTCCATCCGAATCACTTTTCCCTTGAAATTCAGTTAGTTACGAATTAGTTTAAAATTTTATGGAAAGCGCCACAGGCGACAAGAGTCCTGTGATATAAAAAATTTTCTTCATTTTCTCAATGCCAGAACAAGGAGCGGCTAATGAGAGTCCGTAAGGCCGTGATTCCGGCAGCCGGACTGGGAACACGTTTTTTACCCGCCACCAAGGCCTTGCCGAAAGAAATGATCCCGATCGTCGACAAGCCGGCGATCCAGTACATCATCGAGGAGATCGTGGACAGCGGCATCGAGGACATCCTGGTAATCACCGGCCGCGGCAAGAGGGCCATTGTCGAGCACTTCGATAAGTCGGTCGAGCTGAACGTGAACCTCCGCAACAAGGGCCAGGACGAAGTGCTGCGGACCCTGGAGAAAATCGAGCAGCTGGCCGACATCCACTACGTGCAGCAGAAAGAATCGCTGGGCACCGGACATGCGGTGCTCAAGGCCGCCAGTCATATCGGGGATGAACCGTTCGCCGTGCTGTTCGGCGACGACCTGATCCAGGGCCCCGAGCCCGGTCTGAAAGAGATGATCCGTACTTTCGAAAAATACAACAGCACCGTGCTCGGGGTGTCCCGGGTGACCGAGAACAAGGTCTCCGATTACGGTATTATCAAGGGCAAACCGATCAACGGCGAATTCCTGGTGGAAGACCTGGTAGAGAAACCATCGATAGGAAACGCCCCCAGCGACATGGCGCTGATCGGCAGGATGATTTTCACTGCTGACATATTCGATTACCTGCGCAAGACCAAGATCAACGAGGAGCGCAAAGAGATCCTGCTGACCGACGCCATTCTTGCCATGGCGAAAGAGAAGGTGGTTTACGCCCACGTGCTGAAAGGCAAGTGGCACACGGTCGGAGACAAGCTGTCTTTTATCAAGACCACGATCGAGTATGCCCTGGTCCAGAAAGACCTCAGGAAGGGGCTGAAAGAATACCTGAAAGAGCTTAAGCTGTAGCCGGCCGGCAGTGCCCGGCAGCCTGTCCGTGCTGTTGATGGCAAGAGCGGGCAGCCGACTCACCCGGGAGAAATCTTTGACCGAACTCCTGAGGGTAACTCAGACTGCAGTGCGGGACACTGTAGTGCAGACCCTGCCGCTCGGGGGGCCTTTACTGGCACTGGGCTGGCTGATCCACCTGTCTTCCCGCAGCCTCGAGCGTGAATCCGTGAGCATGTTCGGCCTGCGCGGCTACCTTTACCTTTTCGGATGGATCGGCACCCTGGTCCACGAGCTGGGCCATGCGGTTTTCTGCCCGCTTTTCGGCCACCGCATTCACGGGATGCGGCTGTTCAGCTTCAGCACCCGCAACCAAAGCGCCGGCTACGTGGAGCACAGCTACAACGGCAAGAACCCCTACCACCTGGTGGGCAACTTCTTCATCAGCGTGGGGCCGCTGCTGCTTGGCACTTACCTGATCTACCTGGTCCTGCGCTACCTGGCAGGGTTCCAGCTGCAGATAGACCACGCATTCTCTCCGCGAGGTGCCGGCACCGGCTTCCTCGACTGGATCGCTTTCCTCGGCTTATCTTTCAAGTCCCTTGCGGTGAGGATCGCCCGCAGTATCGATTTCACCGACTACAAGTTCTACCCGGCGGTTTACCTGGTGCTGTCCATCGGCAGCTCCATGACCCTGAGCCCCCAGGACATCTCCTCGGGCCTGAAAGGTCTGGCAACCCTGATGGGCTTGATCCTGCTGCTCAACCTGGGGCTGGCCGCCTTCGGCCGGCACTCCCTGGATTTCACCCCGGTCCTCTCCTGGGCCGCAGTGGCCGGGTTCCTGATGGTGCTGTCCCTGGCGGTGTGCTGGGCCGGCATCGGGCTGATCCATGTTCTCAGGTCCGTTACCGGGCGCTAACCCGAAAAAGCTGCCGCAGGTACCCCGATGAAATTCCCCAAGGTCCGCGACATAACACTCAGGATACTCGAGAGCTGCGGCATCGACTCCCCGCCGGTCGGGCTGGAGCCGCTGCTGGACTATTTCAACGCCCGGGTGGTATACTCGCAGCATCAACCCCAAAGCGCCCTGCTGGGAAGCAAAGACGGCTGGACAATCAAGGTCAACAGCACGTTCCGGGAGGAAAGGCAGGCTTTCCGCATCGCCCACGAGCTGGGGCATATCTACTGGTCCGACCCGGCCCACCACCGCGGAGACCCCCAGCTCGGAGGAAGGCTGGAGCACTTCTGCTCCAAGTTCGCCTCGCTGCTGCTGTGTCCCCACCAGTGGCTGGTCAGGGACGCCCCGGAGGCGGACTACGACCTGTTCGCCCTGAAATCGATCTACCCCAATGTCTCCCACGAGGTTCTGGCCCTGCGCCTGTGTTACCTTTCCCCTTTAGTGGTCGCTATTTTCGACAACGGGAAGAAGTACCGCCGCTTCGCCTCCCCCAACCTGAAATATCCGGGCAGGGAAACCGCTCTGGAGCTCAAGCTCTATGAAGAGGTAGACCTTTACGGGGAGTTCAGGGAAACCAGGGGAGAAATCAAAGTGGGAGGGGTCCCACGCTCCGCGAGGGTACGAGGTTACCCGGTCTTCTCCGGGTCTTTCCGCCGGATCATCCTGGTGATGACCCCCGCCGTCTCCTCGTTGGAAGAAAGCGAGGAATTCGAAGAAGACATGCCTTACCCGTTCCCGGAATACTGACAGGTACCGACCGGGCAAGGCCCTGCCGCCAGGAGACGCCCGGCTGGTTTTCCCGGCCTGCTTACTGCTTGATGTCCACCAGGGCGCGGTGGATCTTCAGCCTCTGGCCCACCTTGATCGTGCCGTCCTCCGGCAGTTCCGGGTTCCAGCTCATCAGCGCCCGCACGCTGACACCGTAGTGCCTGGCGATCGAGGTCAGGTTTTCACCGGGGCTTACCTCGTGGTTCTCGCGGTCGATCCTTACCGTAAAGGCGGAGTTCCTGCGGCTGGGCGTGGGGACATTGATCCGCTGCCCGATACGCAGGCCCCGGGCGCTGAGCTGGTTGTCGTTGAGAGCTTCCAGCCCCTCGAAAGACACCTCGAAAAGCCGGGCCAGGCCGTAGACCGTATCGCCCTTGCGGACCAGGTAGACTGCTTTTTCCGGGGTCAGGGGACGGTAAGGTTTGGGCTCGGGCTTCTCCGGAGGCTTTTCGGCTGCCGCCGCGGTATCGGCGGCTGTTTTCCCGGGCGCGGCCGGCTTTACTTCGGCAGGTTTCCTGAGAAGCACTGTACGCTGTCCGATCACCTGGTAGCCCTCAGGGGACCAGTGGAGCTCCTTGACCAGGCTGTTACCGTCATACAGCCTGCTGGAGACCCTGATCTCGCTCCTGCGGTCTGCATCCTGGTCGCGTATCGAGTCCAGCATGGCCCCCTTGAACTCGCGGGGGTTGCCCTGGTCGTTAACCATCGGTGTCTCGAGCCATTCTCCGTCGCTGTTGTAATACACATCGAAGTTGAGCAGCTCCCGCGGGCCGTAGACCAGGATCACCTCCCGGGTACCATCTCCATCCAGGTCCTCGAAAACCACGCTCTGGAGGTCGTTCTCGCGGGCCATTTTCCCGGCGATCAGGGCCAGTGCGGCCCCCGGGTCTTCAGTCTCCCGGCGCCCGGAGCAGGTTATACCGGCCAGGACCGCCAAGACCGGCACAAGCAGCATGGACAACCTTCGGATTACCTGCAGTATCGACTTGGTCATTCTCAGCATCTCTCTGTCGGCGATTAAAAAGTGGACTTAACTGCAATAATGCTATTAAAATATAACCGGCCGACCGATCAGGCAAGCGCCTCAACAACTTCACCCTCAGCGGGGGAAAAAACCGGTGGAATTCCAGGACGACCAGACCGTGGAGATAAAGGCCCGCTGCCCGGACCCGGAGAAAACGGCTGCACTCATCCGGGAAACCGGTGCCGGGTTCGCAGGCAGCGAGCTCCAGGTCGACACCTTTTACCACGTGCCGCAGGGACGGCTCAAGCTGCGCCGGAAAACTTCCGGCGACCTGCTGATCGGCTACCTGCGCCCGGACCGCAATGGACCCAAACACTGCCTGGTGAACCTGTATCCCAGCCATGACGCCGGTCAACTGAACAAGGTGCTCAGCGATTCGCTCGGGGTACGGGTAGTCGTACAAAAGCAAAGGGAGATCTACCTGCTGGGAAACACCAGGTTCCATCTCGACCGGGTGGAAGGCCTGGGCAGCTTTGTCGAGATCGAGGTTCTGGGCCGCCGCGGGGTGGATGACCCCGGGGACTTGAAGAAGACCTGCGAGAAATACCTCGGGATGCTGGGGATCCGGCCCGCAGACCTGGTCGAGCGGGCATATGCCGACCTGCTCGAGGAGGCCGGCTCAGGCCGCTGAGCCTGGAAGCTCGTCATGCCGGCCACCTTCGGCCGATGAGCGGACACGCAGAGAGCTCCGTCGCCGGCGGCGCTCCCCGGCGAAAATAAAAGCCGCCGCCATCACCAGCAGCAGCGAGTAGTTGAGGATCATGAACCATCGCTGGCCCCAGGAGATACCATCGACCTTGAAATCGCTGAGTGGAAAGAGGAACGGTGTAGGGAAAAAAGCATAGGAGTGGGTGGGGATATCCATCAGGATGTGGATTATCCAGGCCGAGAAAGGAACGGCCAGCTCCCGGTAGAGCCACCAGAGAAGCGCCCAGACCAGTCCCACTATCACCAGGCTGTGAGTGTAGTCATAGGCTGTATAGACCCACTCCGGGATAGTATGCAAAGCGGGCTTGCCGGGGTGGAACTGCCCCTGGATTATCCTGACTGCCAACCAGATACCGAAAGACAGCAGATCCGGGCAGAGCCCGAAGAGGAATGCCAGTCCGAACCTTTTTTTCCAGCCTGCGATCATCCCGCCCCACAGGCCGTGCGCCAGCGTGTCCATCCAAAGCACCTGCCAATGTCTAAACTTGATAACATCACCCGCCGAAGGCCGCTGCTGCCGGTCGATACCGCTTGTCGGGGCGGTTAGCGGGGACCCACGGCACACATGTAGAGCACGGTCTCCTCGGTCCCATCCACTCCGAGCAGCCGGTTGACCTCGTCATCGAAAAGGGCCCCGATCAGGCAGGTGCCCAGGTCGAGCGCCTCGGCCGCGAGTGCCAGGTTCTGGGCGATATGGCCGGCGTCCAGGTAGATGTAGCGGTAGCAGCGCTGACGGTATTTCCAGCGGGAGCGCTTGACGATGGCGGTCCAGATAAAAGCGGCCGCGCACTCGAAAAGGACCGGCTGCATCAGGCCGGCATGCATCAACTCTTCACGCAGGTCTGCTTTCCTGACCGTCTCCAGGGCGTGGTCCCTGATGTCGTAATGGTAAAGGCCCGCCTCCAGCGACTCCACCAGGTTGCTTACCAGGTAGGTCTCCACCGGGTAGAGCGCCCCTGCGGAGGGTGCGGCGCGCAACTCGAAATCGAAAACCTTTCCCGTGAGCCCCTGGCTGGCCCAGAGAAGCTGGCTAACCGTTTTCAAGTCCACCGGCTTGCTTTTAAACTCCCGGAAACTCCGGCGTCGTCCGATGACCTCCCAGAGGGGCCCTCCCCCGGCGGTTTCCGGCTCAGGCAACCGGACTTGCCCGGCCTCCGGGTAGCTCTTATAGGCCGGGGGCTGCTCCTCCCACCGGGGAGTCTTGCCGGTCATGGTCTCCCGGTCGTACTTGGTGAGCCTCTGGAACTCCCCCCCTATCCCGAGACCCTTCTGTCTTTCATCGGCCATGTTCACCTCTGGTTAGTTATAGTTGACAAGCATTCTGCAGGTTCCATCGATATCACGCCGGGCGCATTATCCGCCTCATTATCAGGACAAAATGTCCCGGACCCGGGTTACACGAAAAACCGCTCAGTCAAGCCCGTACAACTTTCTCGGGTTACGGTACAGCAGGTTCCAGGCAATCTCCCCGGCGGTCTTACGGTCGTAATCGCCGCGGGCCACCTTGGCCGCCAGGGCGCGGGCGATATTGTCCCGGGCCTGCTCCAGGTGCCCGTGGATGCTCTCCACCAGGTGAAGGTCGCCGCCGAAACCCAGGATCTTGTTGTTGGGCACGTAGTCCAGCCACTCGTCGAGCATCTGCACGCAGGTGGCGGGGCTGATGATGTGCATCCAGCAAAGGTCCAGGTAGACGTTGGGAAAATTCTTGCCCAGCACTCCCCACTCGCGGCAATAGGGGAACCCCCCGTGGAAAAGCACGAAACGCACCTTCCTGTACTCGCGGAAAAGGTTGACCAGCAGGCCCGGCCGGCTCCCGGGGATCTCATTGGTATAACCTGCATGCAGCCCGGTATGGAGCTGATAGGCCAGGCCGTGCTCTTCCGCGAAACGGACCGATTCATGCACCAGGAAATTCTGCAGCGGGGCCATTTCCTCCCAGCTCCGGTGCTGGGTCTTGAGCCAGGAGCCTGCGTGGTGCTGGTGTTTGCGGGCGAACAGCAGGCTGAAAGCCCGGTCGGCATCGGCCGCGGTAGTCCGCTCGAAAGACAGCGAGCGGTTGTAGGCCAGGTTGTTTTTCAGGGCCACGGCCTTTTTGGATTCGACCAGGCGCTCCAGGTAGCTCCACATCGCATCCCGCAATTGCGCGGCCGAGTGGATCGAACAGCCGGAGCGCCACTCCAGCTCCTCGAGGTCATCCCGGTTGTCCACCATGATAAAGTACCTGGCGTGGCGCAGGCTGTGATGGAAAAAGTCCGGGTACTCGTCATCGTTGTCCACGTCGAGGATCACCGCTTCGATATTGTATCTCTCCCTGAACCACCGGCTGTAGGAGCCGGGCCCGATCCCGGTGCGGATTTTCTCCCAGAGCTCTCCGAAGCTCTCTTCGCCCAGGCGGTCGATCCCGAAAACGTCTCTCAGCGTACGGGCCATGGACCTGCCGTAGCCGGTGGTGCGGGTATGGGGATAATACTTGAGGAAGACCTGCGCTGCGGCCATGGGATCCAGAGAGGGTTCCTCGGCCAGCCGGGCCTCTTCATCGGATGCCCCTGCACCGCAGAGGTCGCAGCCTGCATAACCCAGGTTGAACGGCGATTCCAGCCCCTGGAGACGGCTGCGCTCGCTGGTTATGTGCTCGTGGGTGTCGATCACTTTCATCCCGGCGATCTCACCCCTCAGGTCCTGGTAAAGCGAATCCTTTCCGGGCATCTTTTCTCCTTGTCTTTTCCGGGATTGAAGATTCTCTGCATCGAACTGCTGAGAATCTTCAAAATGCTGTACGATTGATGCTCTCCTGCCGCCTGCCTTTGTCACAAGAGCTTAAACGGCCCTTGACAGCCTTTCTTACTTCGTACCGCCTGTCATGGTATTGCTTATCATCGGAACGCTTAATGGTGTCTGCGCAGCGGCCGCGATTGACCCGCAGCCACCCCGGCGCAGCCGCAGGCTGCGAAAACAGGGGCCGCCTGT
>JAFGTO010000566.1 GCA_016934095.1 Candidatus Glassiibacteriota bacterium | reverse complement strand
CGACCCGCCTGATCCTCAGCGAGGCCTATGCCGGCCAGTTGATCCAGGCCTTCGGTACTTTCGTGGTCGGCGGCAACTACGTGGTGGGCATTATCATCTTCGCTATCCTGGTCATCATCAACTTCGTGGTGCTGACCAAAGGCGCCACCCGGATAGCGGAAGTGGCCGCCCGCTTTACCCTGGACAAGATGCCGGGCAAGCAGATGGCCATCGACGCCGACCTCAATAACGGCCTGATCGATGAGCGCGAGGCCCGCAGCCGGCGTGAAAAAATCGACCGGGAGGCGGAGTTTTACGGGGCCATGGACGGCGCGGCCAAGTTCGTACGCGGCGATGCGATTGCCGCGCTGCTGATTACCTTTATCAACATCCTCGGCGGGTTCATTATCGGCGTTGCCCAGCGGGGTATGACTTTCCCGGATTCGATCAAGACATATACCCTGTTGACCGTGGGCGACGGCCTGGTGAGCCAGGTGCCGGCCCTGGTCATCTCCACCGCGGCCGGCGTGATAATCACCCGCGCCAGCAGCGAAAGCCACCTGGGCTTCGATATCCAGAAACAACTGATGGCCAAGCCCAGGGCCCTGCTGATTACTTCCATGGTGCTTTTTTTCTTCGGCCTCAGCCCGGGCCTGCCCACCATGCCTTTCGCGGTGCTGGCCTCGATAGTCGGGCTCCTGGGCCTGGGAGCCAGAAGACAGATCCGCCTGGCCGAACAGGCCCAGGAGGAGCCTGAGGCCGGAGAGCAGGAAAGGGCCGATGTCAGCACCCAGATAGAAGAGTACCTGCAGGTCGATCCGCTGGAGCTGGAGATAGGCTACGGACTCATTTCCCTGGTGGATGTGGAGCAGGGAGGAGACCTGCTGGGCAGGGTGACCGAAATCCGCAAGCAGTGCGCACTGGAGATCGGGATCATTGTCCCGCCGATCAGGATCCGGGACAACATACAGCTTAAGTCCAATGAGTACGTGATCAAGATTCGCGGGGTGGAGGCGGCCCGCAGCGAGATTTTTGTGGGCCAGTACATGGCGCTGAACCCGGGCACCGTGGAAGAGAAAATCGAGGGCACCCCGAGCGTGGAGCCTGCCTTCGGACTGCCCTCGATCTGGATCACCGAGGACCAGAGAACCAGGGCCGAGGAGAACGGCTACACCGTTGTCGAGGCCCCGGCGGTGCTGGCGACCCACCTGATGGAGGTCCTCAAGAGGAATGCGCACGAGATCCTCAGCCGTCAGGACACCCAGGTGCTGCTCGACAATGTCAAGCGGGAAAACCCGACCCTGATCGAGGAGCTCATTCCCAACGTGATGAGTGTGGGTTCGGTCCAGAAAGTGCTGCAGAACCTCCTGCGCGAGCGCGTGCCGATCCGCGACCTGGTCACTGTCCTCGAAGCCCTGTCCGATTACGGCGCACAGACCAAGGATATCAACCTGCTGACCGAATACGTGCGCCACAGCCTGAACCGGATCGTTTACAGCCTGTACCAGGACGAAGAAGGCAAGGTGAGTGCGATAACCCTGGCTCCGGAGATCGAGAAGACCATCGCCGATATGCTTCACTCGAGCGTAAGCTCCGGCACTCAGTTCGCCTTGCCTCCCCGTTTTATCGAAGGGGTTACCGCCAGGCTCAAGGACCTGATCGAGCGCATGAGCGGCGAGGGCCTGCAGCCGCTGCTGATCTGTTCGCCCTCGATCCGCCAGCATTTGAAACGCCTGATCGAGCCCGTATTCCCCAACCTGGTGGTGATCTCTTACGCCGAGCTGCCGCAGACCGTCGATGTCAAATCCTACGGTACTGTTAAAATTGAAATGGCGGGTGCGACCACATGAAAGTAAAAAAATACCTGGCCTCTACCATGAAAGAGGCGCTGGACAAAATGAAAAAAGACCTGGGGCCGGAGGCGGTGATCCTGGGGTCGAGGAAGATAAGCCGCGGGGGACTGCTGGATTTCCTGGGCAAGGAGATGGTGGAGATCACCGCCACTACCGAAGAGAACGTTCTCTCGCGCAAGGCACGCTCTCCGGGTGAGCAGAAACCCACAGGCTCGCGCCTGTCGGTCACGGTCGGCGATCAGGGCCCGGTGCCCGAGAGACGGCCGGAGCAGTTCCCGAAGCTGGTGCACGATAAGCTGGCCGCCTCCACCGCCGGCCTGCGCATCTCGGCGGCAAACAAACCGGATGCCGGCTCGGTCAGACTGCTGCAGAGCGAACTGCGCGACATCAAAAACGTGGTGGAAGAGATGGCCGAGCAGATCCGCTACCAGAGGATGCCGTCCCTGCCGCCCAGCTTGAAGGAGATCTACAAGCAGCTGCTGGAAAACGAGCTGGACGAGGGCATCACTGTCGAGCTGATCCAGCAGCTTTACGGCCGTTTCAGCGAAAGCGAATACACCAGTCCTGAGCGCGTGGAGAAGTACCTGATCGGCGGGATAACCTCGCTGATCAAGGTGGCTCAGCCCTCTGCGGTCCGGGAGAAAGGCCCCCTGGTGCTGGCCTTTGCAGGGACCAGCGGCGTGGGAAAGACCACCACCCTGGCCAAGCTGGCCACCAACAAGAAGTTCTTCGGGAAAAACAAGCTGGCCCTGATCACCGCGGACACCTACCGGGTAGCCGCCACCCAGCAGCTCGGAACTTTCAGCGAGATCGCCGAAATCCCGATGGAAATCGTGCATTCTCCGCGCGACATGTCGCGGGCCGTGGCCAAGCACAAGGATAAGGAAGTAATCATGATCGATACCGCGGGGGGCAGCCAGTTCAACGACCGCCTGATCGCCGAGCTGACCAGGCTGCTGGAGGCCGCCTCTCCGGATGAGGTCCACCTGGTCTTGAGCATTACCACCAAACCCAGGGACCTGATGCGCACTATCAAGCTGTTCAAACTCGAGCAGAAAGTCCGCCTGCTGTTCACCAAGTTCGACGAGACCCTCACTTTCGGCTCAATCGTCTCTGTAGTCCGGGGATCCGGCATTCCGCTGAGCTACCTGACATTCGGCCAGGAAGTGCCGGAGGACATCGAGCTGGCGGACCCGGCAAAGATCGCCAAGCTGGTGGTAAAGAATATTTTTTAGAGGGGCGTTGAAAAAATACCTCAGCGCCCCATGATGAAATGTATTGCTTCGTGGGCTGTCAAGGGCAAGGCAAGCCGTTTCCAATTTAACTGAAATATATTCAATGTGTTATGCAATTAATGATTACTTGCCACATGTTGTTATCCCAGGAGTGGAAACGGCCCTTGACAGCCTTTATAACCTGAATTGAACAGCGAGCGCATGTTCCCGCCGTGAACGGCGGGAATAGCGAGCGAATAAAAAATAATCAAACACACCTTAACAATCGAAGATTCCCCGCAGCTTGCTGCGGGGAGTCTTCAATGTTAATATTTCAACGAGATGCTTTTAGAGAATGGCCGGCATAGAGCTGGAAGAGGCGAAAGGCAAGGTTTTCCTTCATGGAAGTCAATGTCATTAAATTAGCGTTCCTGTTGTCTTATCTTACGCTGTTGATCTGCCTGGTCAGCGGGATCCCTTTCATGACCGCATTGTTCAGGTCGATCATCCTGATGGTGATTTTCAGCTCCACCGGACTGGCCCTGCGCTGGTACCTGCTGAAAATGATCACCACACTGCAGGTAACCTCCCACCCCGGAAAGCAGATCTCCGAGGAATGGGAAACCCCGGAAGAAGAGGAATCGCCGGACGTCTCATTTGCACCGAGCGAGCAGTCGGCGGAGGATGCGACCTCTCCATCCGGACAGCCATGAAAGAGGAGGGCCAAAGCAGTGCCGATCAGCCGGTTGCCTCGACGGCCCGGGCAGATTGATGCGGGTGGATGTGGTTCGGGCACCTTTAATTGACTAATCGAGAAAAAGCTATGGTAGAACAGCCACAGACGGATATCGCTGCGAAAAAGAGGGGTCGGCCGCGGCTCGAGCCCGAGCCCGGCCCGGGGATATCTCCGGCCCTGGATGCGGCCGAGAAACGCTCCCGCAAGAACGAGCAGATCGAGCGGATGATCGCCGAGTACCGGGAAAGCGGCGACCTCAAGACCAAAGAAAAAATTCTGCTGGCAAACATGCCCTTGATCTCATATATCTCGGAGCGCCTGGCAGTCTCTCTGCCGCATTCGGTGGAGATCGACGATCTGAAGAGCCTGGGCATCCTGGGACTGATCGATGCTATCGAGAACTACAAGCCGGAAAAACAGGTACGCTTCACTTCCTATGCCGCCCTGAGAATCAAGGGCTCGATCATCGACGGGCTGCGTTCTCTGGACTGGGTCCCCCGCAGTGTACGCAAGAAAGCGCGCAACCTCGAAAAAATGCTGCACCAGCTTGAGGGCGAGCTCGGCCGCCCGGTCACCGAAAAGGAAATGGCCGCCAGGCTGGGGGTCGAGCTGGGAGAATATCAGTCTATGCTCGAAGAAGTCAGCCCGATCTCCTTTCTGTCGCTTAACGATACGGTCTACGAAGATGGAGACCAGGCTATCCGGCTCGGGGATGTTATCGAGGATGCGGACAGCTTCGGACCCTACTCGGACCTGGAGCGCAAGGAGGTCAAACAGATCCTGGTCGAGGGTATCAATGCCCTGCCGGAAAGGGAGAAACTGGTCCTGGCGCTGTATTACTATGAGGAGCTGACCCTCAAAGAGATCGGGGAGGTGATGCAGATCTCGGAGTCCCGCGTATGCCAAATCCATACCGAGGCCATGCTCAGGCTGCGCGGCAAGCTCCGTCATTCACTATAGAAGGCATTAAAAAGGCTTCCCAGTCTTCCCGGCCACCCCGGATGCCGCTTTTCAGGCTTTCCCCTCCACTGAATTGGCCCGCGAGCGCATTCCCCGCGGCATACCGCGGGGAGTCTTCAATTATTTTCCCTTTCAGGCACTAAAATTGCAGTAAAAAACTCCGGATCGGTCGCCACCGGTCTCGAGCAAATGACCCAGGGATTAGAGCTGAAAACGGCCGTACCCCAGGCTGGCAAAGTTTGAAAGGGGGTGATACCTGTGGTTATTCCCATTACCGGCGACCTGCAGCCCCTTAACCCGATCCGCCCGAAGCGCACCCGCTCCAGGAACGAGAGCGAGGGGGGGTTCGAGGAACTCCTGGTCGACCGGGTGGAGGCTGTCGATGAGGGAGAACAGGGAAGTGAAGAACGCAGGCCTTACCGGGAGATGATGTCGCAACCCGGACATGGCGCAGCCGACACGGAGGGTCGTGCCGCCGCCCGGGAATCTAAATCCGGCGAGGCCGAGGGGCCAGACTCGTACAGGGGTCGCAAGATCGACCTGAGGGCATGATAAGCTTACTATGCCAGGAAAATGCCAAACTTCCCGAAAAGTATGATGCAAAATAAGCCCCGTATCGATAAAGAACGCCTCAGGAAGATAACCCAGACGATCATCAACCTGCCGACCCTGCCCACGGTCGTAGCCAAGATGATCGAGATTATCGATGACCCCAAAAGCTCGGCCCGCTCCCTGGGAAGGCTGGTCAAAACAGACCAGGTGCTCACCACCCGGATCCTGAGGCTCGCCAACTCGGCTTTCTACGGATTCCCCAATCCCATTTCCACTATCAACCTGGCGGTGGTGGTCCTCGGTTTCGAGACGATCAAGAACCTGGGACTCTCGGTGTCGATAATCGACCGCTTCGCCAGG
Organism: Candidatus Glassiibacteriota bacterium; assembly: GCA_016934095.1. Lineage (GTDB taxonomy): Bacteria > Gemmatimonadota > Glassbacteria > GWA2-58-10 > GWA2-58-10 > JAFGTO01. Next base: position 6,021 of record JAFGTO010000566.1, on the reverse strand, counting down.
GCCGAGAAAGACGATGAGCTGCTCGACTACACCAGGTTCTGGGAACATTCGGTGGGAGTGGGGGTGGCCAGCCAGATGATTGCCAGGATGCACGGCTTCCGGGCCATCGAGGGCGAATCTTTCGTGGCCGGCCTGATCCACGACATCGGCAAAGTCATCCTGAGCCAGTACCAGACCCATTATTATTCCGAGTGCCTGCGGATGGTCGAGGAGGAAAACATCCTGCTGCTCGAGGCCGAGGAGCGGATTTTCGAGGTCAATCACGCGGAAGTCGGCTGGTGGCTGGCCAAGCGCTGGAACCTGCCGGATGCCCTCTCCGAGTCTATCCGCCTGCATCACGTGCCGCTGACCGCCAAGGTCCGGCCCGAGCTTTCCGCCATCGTCCATTTCGCCGACATCCTCACCCGCGCGGCCCGTATCGGCAATGGGGGAGACCCTCTCGTGCCGCCTTTTTACCGTGGAGTCCTGCGCAGGCTGCCCCTTCGCCTGACTGAGGAAAACCGGGTTGATATGCAGTTCTATCTCGAAGCGGTACGGGCTGAAATGGAGATAGCGGATACTTTCATCAATATCATCCTCGGTAAGAGGGCCCCGGTCTACGGAGGAGATGACCCGGACGACAGGCCGCAGGACAGCCAGATGACCGCCTGAACAATCCCGGGCGATTTTTCTTCCGCCCCCGGCGCAGATCTCCTGCAGAAAAACTGGGTAAAAATTGCCGATCCCCCCTCAGAAAGCCTTGCCCACGCCCTGCCGGACACCTCTTAACCCCTGTATATGCTTAAGTTGCATCGATGGCTGACCCCGGCAAGCAACTGGCATAACTATTGCTCCAACATAGGTTGGAACCTCAAATCCGGCAACTGTTTAACGCCCGTGATACAGTACTGCGAGCACATATAACAAACTTTTCGCAGGAATCGGCCATGAAACTGCATAAGTTTTGCCTGTTGTTAGTCTGGATGACCCTCGGTTTGCCGCTGTACGCCGCTGAAATGGTTGATCTGCAGGTGTTCAGCGAGGACAGTTATGTCAGGGTCGCTTTCAGACTCGATGAGCAGGCGCCCGCCCAGGTGGAGACCAACCTCGGGGAAAACCTGGTGTTTATCCGTTTCGACAGCACCGGGATCAGCGCAATGCCCAAGCAGTCTTTCCTCTATGCCGGGGATCCCCACCTTGAATCGGTGACACTCCTGCCGCTGGGCCAGGGCTCCACCGTGGCCCGGATCAAGGCGCGCCACCCGTTCAGGATAAAAACCTACGAAATCAACGAACCGGCCCGCTTCGTACTGGAGCTGACCGATGTCGCCGGCCGGCCGGTCAACCCGGCCAGCACAGGCAAGCCGGCCGGGATAGACAAGCCGGAGGTCATCGACTATTACCGGCACGGTTTGCAGCAGTTGCAAGCCGGCAGCTACAATGCCGCGCTGATGTCCTTCCGCAGCGCTATCCGTGCCGGCAGCCGGGTGGCGGACAGCTACTACCAGGCGGGGGTGATCCGCTGCAAGCTGTTCCAGTTCGACAAGGCGCTGATCAACTTCACCAGGGCCAACACCAGCTCCGTCTATGGCGATGAGGCCCGTCTTTACCTGTGCTGGATCCACTACAAGAACGGCAACTACCCGGCAATGCGCAACTCCTGGCAGAAGTTTGTCAACCGGCTGCCGGACCGCTCCGCGCGTATCGCCCTGGCCGGGAAGCACCCGGAGATAGATTACCGGATCCTGGAGACCGCCGTCGAGGCCGCGACAGATGAAAAGACCGAGCTGAGCGGCTCCGCAATGGCCGGGACGCCGGATTTACGGCTTGAGATTCCCCAGCCCGATGCAACCGTGTATGACCGAGATTCTGCTGCGGTTTATTTCGAGAGCGCCATGGCGCTCAAAGCCGACAACCACCTGGACCAGGCGGCCGCTGAGCTGGAGCGCGCAGTGAGCTGCGACCCTGATTATTCCCAGGCCTACTTCCAGCTCGGGGTGGTCTATAAAAGCCTGGGGAAAAACGAGCTTTCTGCGGCGAGCTTCGAGAAATCGCTCCAGATGCATAATTCCGCCAGCCGGTCCGTGGGGGAGATAATCGAAGCCAAGCCGGAGCATGGAGCTTTTCCGGGCCGGGAGCATTCCGTTGAAACGGTCCCGGCCGGGAAACCGCTCGGCGTTCCGGTCGTATCCGGTGCCGATCCGCCGGCAGGCGAGGACCTCGATGCCGGAGAGAAAGAAGTCCCGGGCTTGACAGTAAACTCGCAGGACGGCGGGGGACCTTCCGCCGGGGAGCCGCCCGCGGAGGGCTCGGGCTCCCTGCTCGGCGGTGCCCGCACCACTGCAGCCAGGATGGTCTCCCTGGCGCAGTCCGGGCTGCTGCGCAAACAGGTGAAGCTGTTGACCCTGATTACCGGCATACTCTTTATCCTGACTCTGTTGGGCGAGCATTTTTTCTTCGGCCGCTTTTTCAGGCGCAAGGCCGCCGCTCCAAGTACCGCCGGGAAAGTGGTCGATGTCTACCGGAAATCCAGGGAAAAGATACCGGCTGCGGCCGCGGTTAGAAATGACCGGTCCGTGGTCGAGCGCAATAAAAAGCAGGTAGCCGAAGTCCTGGCCAGCGAGCTGGCCGCCATACAGCACCCGGACCGACGTGCCGTCGAGACTGTAAGCTCCGGCCTGTCCTCCGGGAGCCCCCGGCCCCCGGGAGCCGGTTCCCTGGTTTCGAGAGCGAACCCGGCGGCCGGCGGCGGGATTTACGGTGATGACATCGCCCGCCGCATCAAAGAAGAACTCTCCGGCAAACGGGCCGGATACGAGCGGGAGCCTGCGGACAGTAAATTCAGCGGCTCGCGCAATGATGTCCAGACCCGGCTGATCCACCAGCTCAGAAGCAAGGAATGGAGCATCAGCGACATCGCCCAGGAAATGGGCCTTTCCCGCGAGGAAGTTAAATGGGCGTTGTCGAATTCGCAGGAGAGCGACTCTTCCGCGCTGCACCTGTCCGGGGGAGTACGCCGGGCCGGATACGGCCAGGCCCGCGGCCTGAACGCAAGCCATGAGGATACCGACTTCCGGCAGGTCGCCGAGAAAGTGGACCATGAGGTGGACCTTGAGCTCCAGATCAATATCTAAGCCGGCTGCTCCCGGGGAGCACAGACGCATCTTGCGCGGACTGTCCCGGGTGACGGCCCGCCGCGCACTGGCGATCTCCCTGCTCTGGATGGCGGTTTGTTTCTCCTATGTCTACTGCCAGCAGCAAGAGCGGACGGACATTTCACCGGAGCGGCTGGTATATCCGGAAACCAGTCTCTGCCTGCTCGACCCCTGCTGCGGCCACGCGCTGTACGACCCTTTCGATATCCGGTTTTTCTATAACGACCTGGTGTCCTTGCTGCGCTCGGCGGATTATCTCACGGTCAAGACTCAGTCGGACGTGGATAACGTCCTGGCCCGCAACCGCAGCGCCGTGCCGGAATTTTACGACCCCAAGGTTCTGGCACGCATCTGCGAGCTTACCGGGTGCGACTATACAGCTTTCCAGCGCCTGATCTCATGTGAGATAGACCGGGAGGACGGCTTTACGGTACCGGTTTTTTTCCACCGGAACAAGGTGACTTTCCGGGTCGAGCTGGACATCGCCGTGGTAGAAGGGAAGACCGGTTCCCTGCAGTATTCCCAGCGGGTGAAAGGCAACAGCAGCCTCGGTCGCGGAGTCCAGATTTTTCCGGTAACTGTTGACGATCCCAGCCTTTACCTCGGATACAGCGACCGGGAGAAGTTAGCCCGCCTGGTGATGCAGGACCTTGCCGGGAAAACTTTCGAAGCCCTGGTCAAGGGGATTAACAAGCCGCTGAGCACCAAGTATGTCTGTTACTGGCAGGACGAGGTGCACATCATCTCCGACAAGCCCGGGTTGTGTCCTATCTGCGGCTCCCGTCTGGTCAAACTCTTTCGCTGACACTCAGGCTGCCGGCCCGGCGGCTCTCCCGCCTTTTCAGCCACGGTCCCCACAGGCATCAACGGGTTTTGCCTGGGTCCCGCTCTCCGGGTTAACGGCGGGCGTGGAAGAAAAAATTTCAATTTTTACCCTGTTCTCCCGATAAATAAGTATGACTGAGAACAGCCAGAATAAGACCCAGGCCAGGAAAGACGAACTCGGGATCCTGCTGAAAATAAGCAGGGTCATACAGTCGTGCACCGAGCCTGAAGAAACCTTTTCCTCGGTGCTCGAGCTGCTGGAGGAGCTGGTGGATTTCGAGTTCGCCGCCCTGTTCATCTATGACGGGGAGCTCAAGAAGCTAAGGGTGGTGGCCAACAAGGGACTGGTGGTGGACCTGATCCAGCCGGTGAGCTTCGACATGGGTAACGGGCTCAGCGCCTGGGTGGCCAAACAGAAACGCCCGATCCTGCTGAGCGATATCCACCGCGGCAAGACCCAGGATGAGGCTCCGGTCCGCTCTTTCCTCTCCATCCCGCTGCTGCTGGGCGAGGAGCTGATCGGGGTGATGAATTTCGGGCACACCATGCCGGGTACTTTTAACCGCCACAACCTGCACGTGCTCTCCATCGCGGCCGGACAGCTCAGCGTGATTATCGAGCGCACCCTGTATTTCAGTCAGCTTTCCGAGACCAACTGCCAGCTCGAAGAGAAAAACCGTCAGCTCAAACAGGCCCAGGCCGCCCTGGTCGAGCGCGAGCGCCTCGCAGCCATCGGCGAGGTGGCGGTAACGGTCAACCACGAGATCAACAACCCGCTGACCGTTATCATCGGCAACGCGGAGTTCCTGCTGCACGACCTGAACGGGGCGGATGCGGAGACCCTGCGCAAGGTCGAGACCATCGTCTCGGAGTCCAAGAGGATCGCCCGCATAACCAGGGCGCTGCGCCGGGTGGACCGGCCGGTGTCGGAAGACTACCTGCCCGGCGGCCGCAAGATGCTCCGCATCGACCTGGAGCAGGAGCCTGAGTTAACCCCCGGCGGTTTGCCGCGGAGCTAGCGGGCTTAGAGAAAAGACCGTTATTAACCGGGCCGTCTACAATCCGGCCCCGCAGGGACCTGTCGGGCCGCCTGCTTTTTAGCGGGCGGCCCGGGAGCGCTATGCCTGGCGCTTCGCACCTTCCCCCCGTCGGCACCCCGACCAACCATAACTCGGTTAAAAACCTGCCACTTGCAGTATATTAAAGTGTATAATTGTTGACAACCACATTCCTAAAGGTTAAGTTTATTTGTTTTTGAAAAAAATATCGACCACTTCTGGTTCCCCGGCCGGAATTCCCCCGGGAGGCCTTCAGAAAAAAGAGAGAGTACGGGCTGATGAAAATATTCAATAAGAAGGGGATACGGCTGGCAGCGGTTATTTTCTTCCTTGGCCTGGCAGCAGTACTGGGTACGGTGCATGCCGCCGGCGAGCGGGGGGGAAGCGCTCAAAGCCTGATGCTGCTGAATGACGTGATCAATATCCTGGGCGAGTACTACGTGGATGAAATCCCCCCCGAGGACCTGGTGCTGGAAGCTATCGATGGGCTGGTGGAAAGCCTCGACCCTCACAGCGAGCTGCTGGACCAGAGGCACCGCAGGCAGTTGATGGAACAGACCCGCGGCGAGTTCGGGGGGATCGGCATCGAGATCAGCATCCGTGAGGACAGTCTCACCGTGCTGTCGCCGATACCCGGGACTCCGGCTTCGCGGGTGGGTTTGCAGGCAGGCGACCGGATCGTGCGCATCGAGCACGAGCCTACTTTCGGGATGAAGCTGGAAGATGCGGTCTCCAGGCTGAAAGGCAAACCGGGGACACAGGTAAATATCTGGGTCAGGCGCCTCGCGGTCGATGAGGATATCCATTTCGAGATTACCCGTGCCATCATCAAGATCGAGAGTGTGCAGGCCAGGTTTATGATCACGCCTGAGATCGGCTACGTGCGCCTGGGGGTCTTTTCCGAAAAAAGCGGTGAAGAGCTCAGCGATGCGATCCTGGAGCTGAGGAACCACGGCATGCAGAAGCTCATTTTCGACCTCAGGGACAATCCGGGCGGGCTGCTG
>JAFGTO010000094.1 GCA_016934095.1 Candidatus Glassiibacteriota bacterium | reverse complement strand
GGCACCCTTTTTGTCTCGGCCATGCCCTCGGTCTGGGCGCGCTCCGTGGTGGCGGGACCGGAGAGTTTCAACCTCATGCTGACTGTTTTCTCGTTGTGGCTTCTGTTCAGGGTCCACGAGGGCAGCAGCCGCAGCGGCGCCCTGGTCCTGTTCTGGAGCTATTTGATGGGGCTGGCTTTCAGCCACAGCTATGTATTCATTTTCAGCATGGCGCTGCTGATAATTTTTCTACGGGCCGGCCCGCGTGTCCGCCGGGCAGTGAAAGAGAACCTGGGTCCGATGGTCTTTTTATTCATCATCGGCACGAGCCTCTACCTTTACATCTGGCTGCGCCCGCAGTTGGATATCGGGCTGGGGCAGTCGCCGGAATTCCTCTCGAAAGATTTCTGGAGTTTTGTCTTTCTTACTGACACGCTCAAGGGTTCGCTTTCGCGCAGGGCGGCTTTCTTCGTTTATCAGGTTCCGCTGCTGCTGGGTTATCTCAAGCTGCAGGCCGGCCACTGGGCCGTGGCGGTGGCTGCGCTGGTAGTCTTCCACTACGCCCTGGTACGCATCTTCCGGCTCAACCGTAGACTGCTGGCCGGGATGCTGGTGCTGCTGGCCGTTTCCGCCCTGGTCGTGCTCTGGCTCGACAACCCCAGGCTGGGCCCGGCCCAGGCCCTGGACAAGGTGCCTGAGACCTGGAAGCATGAACCGCGGGACCTGGACCATCTGTTTTTGTTCACCTACCTGCTTTTCGGCTCTCTGGTGGTCTTGGGGCTGTATTTCCTGCGGCAGGACTTGCGCGCCCTGATCGACTGGTCCGTGCAGAAAATGCAGATCGATGGAGGCAGGCTGCATAAGCTGGCCCGCGGCGGAGTCTCCACGGTCCTGCTGGTTGCGCCGCTGGCTTTCATCCCGCTTCACTGGCAGAGGTCTGACATGTCCGCTTATTACGTGGTGCGGGACCTGGCGGACAACCTGCTGAGCGGGGTGGAGGGCAATGCTATCCTTTTTGTTAATAATGATCTGGAATATTATCCGATTGTATATGTTAACAAGATAATATTTAAACAATCGGATAAAATTGTTGCCAACTATGCCTGGATGCAGGAGCGCAGCTACCTCAAGGACCTGAAAGTGTCCGACCCGCCCATGCCGTTCATCCTCAGCGGCGATGGTTTCGACCGCCTGCGCCCGCTGCGCCTGGAGAAAGCGCTGCCGCTGGCCGCCGGCGAGCTGCGGGTCGTCTACCCTGAGAACACCTTGCTGAATATCCGCGAACAGGGGCTTATCGATATCCTTAAGGCCAATGAATTCAGGCGTCCGGTATATTTTTCATACCGTGTTCCCCAGAACAGCATGGCGGGTCTTCAGCGCTTTGCGGCCGTACAGGGTCTCGGGGTCAGGCTGTTCGAGCAGGACCTCCTCTCCGGGGCGGACAGCCTGAATTACTGGCGACGGGAGCCGGAATCGGCTGCGGTCGATATCCGCAAGACCACAGACCTGTTGATGGCCGGTTACAGGTTCCGCACTACTGTCAAGGACCTGGAGCGGCATCCCGAGGACCAGAGCCGGCTGCTGGACATTTATGCCAGCCTGCACGAGATCCTCGGCAGGGGCCTGCTCGCCCGCAACCTTGACCAGGAGGCTGCGAGCAGTTTCCGCCAATGCGAATTTTTCAGCCGCTCATATCCCGAGTCGCTACATAACTTTGCAGTGATCATGGCCTGGTCGGGCCATTATGATGGCGCCAAGGAGTTCATGAATTTTTATTTCCAGCGGAAACCCACCGATCCCCTGAAATGGGCTGGTCTGGCCAAGATAGCTCTGACCAACGCAGACAGCTCGGCGGCGCTCGAGATGCTTCAGGAATCGATCAAGGCGGACCAGGATTTCCTGCTGGGATTCCAGAAATTGATCAGGCTTTATGATTCGATGGGTCAGAAAGTCATGGCCTCGGCGTTTCTCAGCCGCTGGGTGGGGAGGCACAGCAATGATGAGCAGGCCATGCGGCTCTGGGAGGAATACTCGACTACGGAGACCCTGCCGCCCGACTGGCCGGAATGAGCTGCCGGGTGTCTCGGCGCTCCGCGAACGGGAGCGCACCTTTCTATTCCCCGAGATAAATGGCGAAGCCGCTCTCGAGCAGGCCCCGGCGGCGGGTGGTCTTGTCCCGGTCCGCCTCGGCATAGAGGGAATACAGGTCTCCCAGGCGCTCGCGGGCCAGCCTGCAGAATTCCAGTGCGGTCAGGCGGTCTCCTTCTTTCAGGCCCAGGCGCTCGAAAATCCTGCCGTCAATGAGCCTGTTCCAGCGGTCCTTGGGGATCAGGTGGCCGGGCGATTGGGTGACATCGATACAGTTGCCGTCCACCAGGAAGCGGCAGGGCAGGCAGATCTCGTCCGGCTCTGCGGTGAGCTCGAGCACGGTTTCCGGGTGCTCGCGGATGGTCCGCGCCGCCACGTGGACGAGGTGGCCGTAAGGGTGCGGCCCGTGCTCCCGGCCTTCCCCGAAGTCCCGGATGATATCCAGGAAGTGGTGGGGTTTGATTCGCAGGGTGGTCTGCATACGTCCGGTCGTGGAGTAAATGGCTGTAGAATGACCCCTTAAAATAAGTCCTTGACCTGGGTCGGACAAGTAATTATTATCATTTTTTCTTACCACCCTGACCGTTCCCTCAGCTAAATCTCAACCAGGAGAGAATCGAATTGGAAGTAGGCCAGTTGGCAACGATCGATGTCATTATCATAGTGATCTACCTGATCGGGATAACTTTCATCGGTTCCTGGATCGGCAGGTTTATCAAGAGCGATGAGGACTTTTTCCTGGCCGGGAAGCGGCTCCCCTGGTGGGCCATCGGCATGTCGATGGTGGTCTCGGACATCGGCGCCCTGGAATTGGTGGGCCTGGCCGGTGCGGCTTACGCCTCGGGTATCGCGCTGGCCAACTTCGACTGGATCGGCTGCATCCCGGCCATGGTGGT
>JAFGTO010000093.1 GCA_016934095.1 Candidatus Glassiibacteriota bacterium | reverse complement strand
TCTCCCGGAAGCTCTAATAAACTCCCGGAGGAATGATGCACGAAGACCTGAACGACCGGTTCCTGAAATTTCTGAGAGATAACGGTTATCTGGTGACCCGGCAGAGACGCAGGATCGCCGAGGTGATATTCAACTCCAAAGGCCACCTGAGCGTGGAGGACATCCAAAGCCTGCTGCGACAGCGCAAGATTTCCGCCTCCATCGCCTCGATCTACCGGACTCTGGACGTGATGATCAAGAGCGGCCTGGTGGTCCAGCACCGTTTCGGCAAAAGGTTCAAGAGATTCGAGGCCGTGCGCGAGGACTGGCACCACGACCACCTGGTTTGCATATCCTGTAACAAGGTACTGGAATTCAAGAACGACACTATCGAGGAGCTGCAGATCCAGGTGGCCGAGCAGCATGATTTCATGATTACCAACCACAAGCTGGATATCTACGGTTTTTGCAGCAAATGCGCCAAGAAAAAGTGAACGCCTTTTACCCGGGGGCCAGGAGCCCCCGGGCACTGCTGACGAAAAAGGTTTTCCTGGAAACATGCATCTCAGCCTGAAGGAGGAAAACGCCTTGACCGGAAAAATGCTTTACCTGATCGCCGCAGGACTTCTCTCCGCTTCGATAGCTGCCGGGCCTGCGGTTTCCGCTCCTGCGCCGGCTACCCGCCACTATGTGGTCAAAAGAACCCCCGCTCCGATATTCGCCGATGGCAAGCTGGATGAACCGGCCTGGCAGAAATGCGCCCGGATCGACCTGGTGAACAAGAGCGGCGGCCCGCCCGAACAGGCCACGACAGCCATGATGCTTTGGGACGACAGGTACCTGTACATTGCTTTCGACTGCTGGGACACCCATATCTGGTCGACACTCACCCAGCACGATGAGGCCCTGTACAACGAGGAAGTAGTGGAAGTGTTCATCGATGCGGACAGCGACGGGGAAACCTACGTGGAATTCGAGGTTAACCCGCTGGGGGCCTTGTTCGACGGCTACCTGCTGAACCGCTCGGGCAAGCGCGACCTGATCCTGGCCTGGAACAGCGAGCTGATCAGGTGGGGAGTCCAGGTCAATGGCACGCTCAACGATCCGGCCGACACCGATGTCGGTTGGACAGTGGAATACGCCATCCCGCTGGCGGACATTGCCACCGGTCCCCATACTCCACCCCAGGCAGGCGACAAATGGAGGGTCAACCTCTACCGGATCGATGTACCGCAGGGGAAAGGGGGAGCCCTGCAGGGTACTGCCTGGTCCCCGGTCTCGGGACGGACTTTCCACGACCCTGACCGTTTCGGCGAGGTTGAGTTCTCGGATGAGGTCGTCAAGTAGGGTTACCCGGCTCTCAAGGATTGCCGGAACGTGGCGAAGTGTCGCCGGCTGAAGCTGATTTTGCAGGCAGCCAGGACAGCAGCAGCATAAATACTATCAGGGTCCAGCAGAGGTGGGCGGGCCAGTCTCCGTGCCGGGTATAGAAAGTCAGTCGGCTGCCGGTCTTGACCGTATCGGTGGCCGCGGCGACCTGATCCAGCATGCTGGCATGGCGGCGCCGGCCCAGCCGGTCATAGTATGCGCTGATACCGGTATTGGCCGAGCGGACCACTTCGCGGCGGTTTTCGATGGCGCGCAGCACCAGGAAAGAGCTGTGCTGGTAGACCGCGCCGGTCCTTTCAAACCAGGCATCGTTGGTGATGTTGAGCAGGAAGCGGGCCCCATCCAGCACCAGCCTGCGGCTCAGCTCGGGAAAGGTTGATTCGAAGCAGATCAGGACCCCGAACCGCTCCTTGCCCGCGGTGAAAACCACGTGGCGGTCTCCCGGGGTAAAGTGAGAACCGCCGACATCGATCTCCCTGAGCCGTGGGAAAACATCCTCCCAGGGCATGCGCTCGCTGACCGGGACCATCTGGATCTTATTGTAGCTTTCGATGATTTTGCCCTCGGCGTTGAAGAGGAATGCCGAGTTGTATGAATCGTAGCTGCCTCCGCCCGGGAGATAGCTGTAGTCGGGGGCTCCGGTGAGCAGGAAGGCCCCGAGACTGCGGGCCACCTCGCCGACCATGGCCTGGTGATACCTGTCGGTGCGCAGGTAGGAAGGTGCGGCGGCTTCCGGCCAGACAACCAGCTCGGGGCGCCTGGCCGACTCGGAGAGCGACAGGCTGCCGAGCAGCTTGAAAGTGGAATCGCGCATGCCGGGCAGCCATTTTTCCGGCTGTGGAATGCTCGGCTGAATGTAGCTGACACGGATCTCTGAAGCTTTTTCCTCCGGCCGTCTGTCGAGCCGGTAACGGAACGCTCCCCAGAGAAGCGGCCCTGCCAGCAGCACAGCCAGCGCAACCGATGGATAGGCGAGCCTAGACCGCAGGACCAGCCTTCTCAGCAGCACGTACGCCAGGGAGTTGACAGAGACCAGCCAGAGGATGATCCCGTAAGGCCCGGACACTGATGCAGCCTGCAGCCACAGCGGATAATGCGTCAGGCTGTAAGCCAGTTGGCCCCAGGTAAAAGCCAGGTCTCCGTGGGCGTGGAGGTAATCGATTGCTGTCCAGACAAAAGGAGCGCTCAGGGCGACCGGGACCCCGAACCGGGTCTTGAACCGGCGCACCAGCAGTGCGAAAAAGACCTGGTTGAGCGACATGACCAGGATCAGCACCAGGAAGCCAGCCCTGGTGAACAGGGTGATCCAGTAAAGCAGGGCCCCCCAGAACACCAGGCCGCAGAAAAGCGAGCCGGCTGCAGCGCGCAGTGATGATTCCTCCCGGTCGAGAAAATAGAGCAGGGGCACCAGGGCCAAAAAAGAGGGAATGAACAGCCTGAACGGAGGGAATGCGAGAACCAGCAGTATTCCGCTCAACAGGGGCGCCAGGTAAAAAAGACGGTTGGTCATGGGGGAAAGCTCGGCTTTTGGAGCGTTCGGCGCATCATCATGAAAATCAGCCGCACCGGCAACCGGAAAATTGTTGTTTCAACCGGGACTAAAAATCTATTCCAATGAACGGAAAAAAGCCAGTTAAAACTATCAAGCCTTTGGTGTTGCGGTTCTCCAGGTTCCTGGTACGCCTGTTCCTGAAAGTTTTTTTCGGCTGCAGCTACCATTACGAGCAGCCGCTGTCTCTTGAGGGACCGGTAATTTTCGCCTCCAACCATCAAAGCTATCTCGATCCTCCGACCGTCGGTGCCGGAATCGCCAAGGGGATTTATTTCATGGCCAAGCAGGAGCTGTTCAGCAACCGGTTTTTCGGTGCGCTGATCGGTTTTTACAACGCCGTTCCTGTTCGCCGTGGAGTGATGGACTGGAGAGCTGTAGCCAGAATTAAAGAGATACTAAAAACAGGCGGCGCGGTACTGGTTTTTCCGGAGGGCACTCGCAGCCGGGACGGGCATCTGGGAAAAGCCAGGTTCGGGGCCGGGTTGCTGGCCCAGGAGACCGGGGCCGTGATAGTACCGGTCTACGTGCGTGGCACCGATCGCCTGCTGGCGGCGTTGCTGAGAAAGCGGCCGATGGCGGTTTTCTACGGTTGCCCGCTGCCTCCGGAGCAATACGGGAGTTTTGAGCGCTCCACCCGGGGTCAGCTCGCTGTCTCCGAGCTGATAATGCAGAGGATTTCCTGCATGCAGCAGGCATACGATACGGTGGATTTTACCAGGGCCGTCAGCGGTCCGGAAAAATCATAATAAGTTGACAAATTAATATCTGTGAATTATTTTTATATTTCTCATAAAATGAGGCAACACCAACCCCGCACGGGGAATCTCAATAAAAGGAGGATTTTTTCCTTAATATGACGGATCAAGAAAAACAAACAACCACCCAACCCGAGGGTCAAGAGACAGAAACCGAGGACCCCCGGAATCCCGCTGAAGCGGGAGCGGAAGTATCCGCCGAAACAGGCGAAAACCAGCCGGAGCCGGAAGAAAACCAGGCCCCTGAAGCCCAGGAGCCTGCAGAGGCCGGGATTACAGATGAGCCTGCGGAACCCGAAGAGCCGGAAAAGAAGGCCGAAACTGTCAAGTCTGAAAAGCAGGCGGATGCCGGGCAGTCTGAAGAAAAGGCCGAGACCCGGCTGAAGAAAGAACCGGCCAAAGCCGGGGACAAGGAAGAACCGGCGGAACCCGGTGGCAAAGAAGAACCGGCCAAAGCCGGGGACAAGGAAAAACCGGCGGAACCCGGTGAGCCGGAACAGCCCGCCGAAGCTGCAGAAGAGGCACCGGCAGCCGATGACACCGCCGGCGGGCCGGAAATCGAGGACGAAGACTACTGGCGCCGTCAGGATGAGGGCCTCGAATACAGCCAGGAAGAATACGATGCCATGCTCCAGATGTACGAATCCACGCTCTCCAACATCGAGGAGGGACAGGTTATCAAGGGCAAGATCATCCGGATAACCGATTCCAACGTGGTGCTCGACATCGGTTTCAAAAGCGAGGGTACCGTACTCCTCGAAGAGTTCAAGACCACTGAAGATCTCAAAGAGAACGATGAAATCGAGGTCTTCCTGGAGAGACTCGAGGACGAGGATGGGATTGTGGTGCTCTCGAAGAAAAAGGCCGATTTCATCCGGGTCTGGGACCACATCCGCAATGCGCATGAAGAGGATGAGCTGGTCGAGGGTACCCTGGTCAGGCGGATCAAGGGCGGAGTGGTGGTGGACCTGCTGGGAGTGGATGCATTCCTGCCGGGAAGCCAGATCGCCCTTCGCAGGATCCCCAACCTCGACGAGTTGATGGGGCAGACTTTCAAGTTCAAGATCATCAAGATCAACAAGAGACGGCGCAATATAGTTATCAGCCGCAGGGTCATCCTCGAAACCGAGCGCGAGGCCAAGAAAGAAAAACTGCTGCAAGAGCTCGAAACCGGCCAGGTGCGCGAAGGGGTGGTCAAGAATATCACCGACTTCGGCGCTTTTATCGACCTGGGCGGGGTGGACGGCCTGCTGCATATTACCGATATGTCCTGGGGCAGGGTCTCCCACCCGAGCGAGATGGTGGCGCTGGGAGAAAAGATAAATGTCAAGATTCTCGACCTGGATTTCGAGAACGGGCGGATCAGCCTGGGCCACAAGCAGCTTACCCCATACCCCTGGGAAAATGCCGCGGAAAAATACCCGGTGGGTTCCAAGGTGCGCGGCAAAGTGGTATCGATCACCAATTACGGGGCTTTCATCGAGCTGGAAAAGGGGATCGAGGGCCTGGTCCACATCTCGGAGATGAGCTGGACCCGCCATATCCGCCACCCCTCCAAGATCGTGGCCATCGGCGACACCGTGGAAGCTATGGTCCTGAGCATCAACCCCGAAGAGGAAAAGATCTCCCTCGGAATCAAGCAGGTGGAAGCCGACCCCTGGCTGACCCTCAACCAGAAATACCCGGTAGGGACCGTGATCGAGGGACGGGTGCGCAACCTCACCAGCTATGGGGCCTTTGTCGAAATCGAGGAGGGGATCGACGGGCTGGTGCACATCTCAGACATGTCCTGGACCAAGCGGGTCCATCATCCCAGCGAGGTGGTCAAAAAAGGTGAGAAAGTCAAAGCCGTCATCCTCAACATGGATACCGAAAACAAGCGTATCAGCCTAGGGATGAAGCAATTGATCGAAAACCCCTGGGCCGAGCTGGCTGAAAAATATACGGTGGGCACCGAAGTGGAATCTCCGATTGTCCGCCTGCTGGATAAAGGAGTGGTTGTAGACCTGGGAGATGATGTCGAGGGATTCGTGCCGATTTCGCAAATGGGTCTTAAAGGCACGGTAAACAATCCTGCAGAGGTTTACCAGATCGGCGATAAAATCGAGCTCCGGGTAATCGAAAACGACCCCGACAACCACCGGATCGTGCTTGCCGTGCAAGACCCGGCCGGTGTCAAGAAGAGGGCCAAGGATAAGCTTAAAGAAATCGCCGAGGCTGAGAAAGCCGAAGCTGAAGCCGCGGCACAAGAACAGGCGGCGGAGCTTGAGGCTGAGGAGAAAGCCAGGGCGGAAGCTCCGGCCGGGGAAAAGGCTGCCGAGCCCGAGGCGGGAGAGGAGGCCGGGGAGGAAGCTCAGGCCGTGGAGAAGGCTGCCGAGCCGGAGGCGGGAGAGGAAGCCGGGGAGGAAGCTCAGGCCGTGGAAAAGGCTGCCGAGCCCGAGGCGGGAGAGGAAGC
>JAFGTO010000092.1 GCA_016934095.1 Candidatus Glassiibacteriota bacterium | reverse complement strand
GTGTTCGAACCCGGGCCTGGGCGCGACGGAGCGCATTTCCAGGGACCCCTCGACCCCGCCGAGCACTTTGATCAGCGAGCGCCTGTCGCCCGCGCTGACCGTGATCAGGGTTTCAGTAGACGAGTGCGCGGCTTTTTCACTGTCCGCCACCCGGATACCGTAGCCGCCGACCGAGAGGAAGAGCGGTTTTTCGGCGGTGTGGTAGATCACGTGGACTTCCCCGTGGTCTCCGATGAAAGTATGGGTGATCACCTCGCCGGCGGCCCCGGTGATCGACTGGTCCAGGGAGTAGGCGCTGACATTTTCGAAGTCGCTGATTTTGAGGGGCCTGGGGTTTTCGCGGTAGCACCAGTTTTTACCGTCCGCTGAGGCCGCGCTCCTGCCGGCGACCCTCTCGGGACTGCCCTCACCGGTGAGGATGAACCCGAGCTTCGAGCTGTAGGCATGGCCGAAATACTTGGCCCCCCGCTGGTAGCGGCCCCGGTGGTCAAACGGGTCGCCGACCTTGTAGAGACGGCTTTCTCCGGTAGCGGCATCCACTCGCACCACCATCTGGGCTCCGGGGATGACCCTGGTCTCCGAGACGGTCTCGACCGGCAGGGGTTTTTCCCGGGCGGTCCAGAACGGGTCATCCGGCGGCAGGGCCAGGAAGACCAGGCCCACGGCGGACCAGATGGCCTGGCCCCTCCAGCCGTAAGGCTCCGGCTGGGCGAAGTTACGCCCCAGGTACCCCGGCTCGATCAGGCCGTTGTCGCTCATGCAGCCGTTGTCCCAGAAGTATTTGAGTACACCCGAGGCCAGCCTGCGGGAAAGCCCGCTCTCCAGGGGGTTGACCCCGGCGCGCTGGGCCCAGCCTAGGGCCGAGAGGTTGGCGAAACGGTAGTGCAGGGAGCGGCCCCAGGCCACCGGGGCGCCATCCGCCCCGAAAAAGTAAGGCCAGTTTTTCAGGAAGAGCCCGGCATGGCCGGCGGTCCGCTCTCCATACTTATCGCGCCAGCGGCTGTCGCTGTAATAGAGTATCATGTTGAAGAGGTGGAATCCCCAGCAGTTGTAGTAATCGAACCCCTGGTTGTCCCCGTCCACGTACCAGCCGTCTCCGCGGTAGAACCCCAGGATCCGCTGGTAATAGCGGTCCAGCAGCGCCCGGTCGTACTCTGCTTCGGTCTCATCCAGGAAAGGCGCCGGGACCATGTGGAAATACCAGTGGTTGTTGTCCCAGGCCTGGCGCCCGGTGAGCAGCTTGAGCCAGCGCGCCAGGTTCAGTTTCTGCTCCCGGGTCAGCGGGTCCCAGAAAAACTCCGGGCTGGTCAGCATGGAGATGACGATTGTATGGCCAAGGGTGGAATGGCTGGGCATCCCGGACCAGTATTCCGGGTGATCGGGGTCAGTGGCCTTGACCAGGGTCTCGAGGAAAGGCTGCACCAGGTCCTGTGGGTAGCCGGGGTAAGTGCTCCTGCCGGAGCCGGCGGTGTAAGCGGCGACAATCATCATGCCCCGGCAAAAAGCTTTGCGCATCTCCTCGTTCCTGTCGTATCCCTGCCGTGTCCTTTGGTGGGGAGGGTCCGGCAGCTCCGTGTAGATCCCGGTGGGCATGCCGGTCTCCGGGTCCAGGTGCTGAACAAAGCCCACGGCCATCTTGCCGGCGACCTCGACCCAGTGCTCCCTGGTCCAGCCGGTAAAGGGGCTCAGCTCCCTGTCCTCCGGGCTCCGGAGCCGTCGGTCGAGTATTTCCCGGCCGGCCTTGAGATAAGCGCCCGCAGGGGAGGCAAGGAACATAAGCAGGCAGAGTACTGCCGTGAGAACGCGGAGCTGTCCGGCTGGTTTCATATGGCCTCCGGAAATGAGAGATCTCCTCTGATCGTTCCGTATGCGGTTTTACAGGTCCGGCACGGCATGGCTGTTTCAGCGGCGGCTATTCCGTTTTCAGCCCGAGGTCTTTCATCCTTTGAGCGTAAGGCTCCAGCGGGCCCCATTGCTGCGAGGGCAGGGTCTGGTACCAGTAGGCAGTGGCGCAGACATCCTGCGGGGCCTCGAAGTTGTGCCAGCCGCGCCGGTCATCGCCGCCTTTCCCGGGGTCGAAGACCCGGTGAGTCGCAACCAGCTCAGGGTAGTTCTCCGGCTTGATGTTCTCGAGTATCTCCTCGAACATGGCGCCCGACATCTGCTGGAGCTCGACCCGGATGTCCCGGTGGAAGTACACCGGGTCGGGCTGGTGAAAGCGGTAGAAGCCCCAGACGCCGTCCCTTTCCTCTGTCAGCAGGCAGCCCTGGCAGAGGTGGCTGAACGCACCCAGGCCCCAGGCCGAGCCGACAAGGTCCTCGGTCCCGGTACCGCAGAGGGTGGGGTATTCCCGGTCCCCGTCCAGGTAGATCTTCAATTCCCCTTCCCCGAACCAGACAGGCATCCTGTAATCTCCGACAGCCCGGACCCCCACGTTGCAGCCCAGGTAGCGACCCTTGCCGGTAACACGGGGCAGGACCTGGAAGTCTTTTTTGGGAGTGGTCGGGTTTTCACGCCGGTAACGGGCGTGGAAGTAGCAAAGCTCCCCGGGCAGCTTGTCGCCGAGGGTGTAGTTGATATCGAAGAACAGGCTGCAGGTGTCTCTCGGGGCCTGCCTCTCAACCTCCACCCGGGCTTTGGTCCTGAACGGCATGGGGATGAAGCAGTTGAACGACCGCCCCTCGGGGTTGGAGAAATAGCAGGACTCGAAAGGTACCTGGCGGGCGAAAGGGATGCCGAAGAAGTCCTGCAGCGGGGCCTCGACCGAGGGTGTTTCCTGGCCTTCCCAGTACATCCTGATCACCATGCCGCGCAGGTTTTCCGGGTCGCCGCGGACTGTCAGCCAGATCCGCCGGATGATCCCGGGGCCGTCTATCTCAGCGAGGGTAACGGTCTCACCGGGGGCGATCCGCCGGGAGGCGGCTCCCTTGCGGCCCTGGTTGGCCTGCCCGCCCAGGCCCCTGGCACCGGTGATGTTCTCGAAAGAGGTCCAGCGGGTCTCGACCCCCTGGGGCACCTCGAAAGGCATTTGTGAAAGCAGCCGGTCCGGGGCGGGGAAAGTAACGAGCACTGCGGCCAGGGTTACGATGGACAGCTTTCTCATGCGGATCTCCTCCATGCGGGTTTTACGCGGGCCTGGTCCGCCGCAGTCTCGGGCAGTGGTGCCGGCCGGCAGGTCAGACTTCTTCCGGTACAATATACGGGTAGCGGTATTCCCGGCCCACCATGC
>JAFGTO010000565.1 GCA_016934095.1 Candidatus Glassiibacteriota bacterium | reverse complement strand
TTCCCGGTCTGTACGTGCGTTCATGAGTATTCTCCCTGCCGCAGGCCGGTAGGGCTTTCTCCCATCCGTGGCTAGCCCAGGCGCATCGACCAGAGGTAGCTCGAGCGGCGCACGTTGTCGATCTCGCCCCCGTAGAGGATGTTGCGCTTCTCATCCATGGTCAGGCAGTGGATTTTCTCTGCTGACACTCCGCGCTGAGGATCGAACACCGGCCCCAGGTCATCGAACTCGCCGCGGTTCATGTGGTAGCGGTAGACCCTGGCCCCGTCCCTGTCCCCGGCCGCGAGGTACATCCGGCCGTCCGAGGTGGCCACGATCCCTCCCAGGCGCTCCAGGTAGAAACCCGGCTTGCCCAGGAAGACCGGCCGGGCCAGGCGCGGGTCGAGGCGGTACAGTGCGCCTGAGCGGGTACCCAGGTACAGGTAGCCGTCCCCGCCGTTCACCGCCTCATCTGCCATCTCTGCCGAGCTTACCCCCTCTCCTTCCAGGCCGTACTGGTGGAACTTCAGCTCGTCCTTGTCCGGGTCATAGCTCAGCAGGCAGACCCGGCGGCCCTCGGTGGGCAGGCTGCCCCGGCTGTAGTAGCTGCCCCAGGTGCCCCAGACCACGCCCTGGTCATCCACACAGGGCCGGTGGGCCTGGCCGATGAACAAGCCGCTGCCGATCAGGCCGAGGTCCCTGGCCTGGCCGGTGGCGATATCGAAGCGGAACATGCGCTCCGGCGTGAAAGTGAAGCCGTAGAGGATGCCCCGCCTGCGGTCGAGCGCCAGGGACTGGATGTAGGCGTGGGGCACCGGCACGCCGAGCACCTCGATTTGTCCCTCGCCCCAGGGCCGGTAGCGGAAGAGCTTCCCGCCGGGCGCCAGGGTGGCCTCGTCGATATCGTGCAGCAGCGCCGTGGCCCCGTAAATGTAACCGTCCTCGTGCATCACCAGGCTGCGGTGGACCTTGACCTCGTAAGCCTCGGCCACGCTGTTGTAGCCCAGGGAGCGGAAACTCTCGTCTGCAGGGTTGAAGACATGGAGGATGTCGTTGTTGAAGCGGGTCAGACCGCAGTGGACCAGCCCGTCCTCAGGGCAGTAGAGCACCGTGGTGAAAGCGATCCAGTCGTTGAGGGCCCTGGGATCCTCCCTGAACCGCCGGAAAGTCCAGCCGTCGAAAGCGCTGAGAAAGTTCCCGTACCGGTACTCGGTGATCGCGTGGGCCTTTACCTCGATTTTTTCTGGCATGGTTGTCCCTTTGTAATTGAAGTACCGGCTGCAGCCTGAGCGCCGGAAGAATAAGGTCAGACCACCGCCCCCTGGGCCCTGAGCCGCTCCTGCAGGCCGGGCACGCTGACCCGGCGGTAGTCCGCGCCGGAGCTGGAGGCCATGGCTGCGGCGACCCCGGCCGCATGCCCGATGCTCATCACTATCGGCTGCACCCGGTAAGCCGAATGGGCCTCGTGAGTGCCCCAGATCGCCCGGCAGCCCATGATCAGGTTGTCGAAGCCCTTGACCAGCAGCGAGCGGTAGGGGATGGCGTAGGACTGCCCCTCCTCCAGGTGGATGATAGTGGTGCCTCCGCCGGTGGGACTGTGGATGTCGATCGGGTAGCAGCCCCTGGCCACGCTGTCGTCGAAAGGCCTGCAGGAGAGCAGGTCGTCCTGGGTGATCTGGTAGTCGCCGACAACGCGCCTGCTCTCGCGGACCCCCACGTTGGAGGCCACCTGGCTGATGTAGGCTTTCCCGAAGCCTGGCAGGTACTTATTGGCGAACGCTCCGGTGTCGCGCACCTGTTTCAGGCCCTCGATCTCCATGCGGGTAAGGTCCCAGGGGTCGGTGGCGTTGAACTTGACCAGCCGGGTGGTGTTAAAGGCGATCACGCCCTGGCGGGGGGTGCAGAACCAGAGGGTGTCCTCGCGGGGGCTGGTGAATTCGCCGGCGGCGCGGGCTTTCTCGGTCAGCTTCTTGAAAGAGCGGTCGTCCTTGCCGGAATCGACGTATTTCAAAGCCTTTTTCAGGTCTACATTCGCCATCTTGAAAAACAGGGTGGAGGGCTGGGTCAACCCGTCCTGCTCTCTTCCCAGCTCCCAGTCTGCCCCGGCGTGGAAGGCCAGGTCCCCATCCCCGGTGGCGTCCACGAAAAGCTCCGCGCTGAAACTCATCTCGCCGGCCTTGTTGGCCACGTGCACTTCGGTGATCCGCTTCCTGCGCACAGTGGTCCTGAACACGAACGAGTGGAAGAGGATCTCCACCCCGGCAGCCAGGCAGAGGTCCAGCTCTACCATTTTCAGTACTTCGGTGTCGAAAGCGCTGGCGTGCAGCTCGGAGCCGAAAGCACCGCTGTCGGACAGCCTGCGGCAGACTTCCTCGAAAATCCCGGCGTTGGTTACTATCTCGCCGGTGCGGTAGGGCATGTAAGGCTCGACCAGGCCTGCGGTGGCCATGCCGCCCAGGAACCCATACTGCTCTATCAGCAGGACTTTCTTCCCGGCGCGGGCGGCTGCCACTGCGGCACACACCCCTCCGGGCCCGCCGCCGCAGACAATGATGTCGTAGTGCCCGTCAACCGGGCGGGCCGGGCCTGCAGCGGAAGCCCGCTTGCCGGCCAGGCCCAGGGCCGCTGTGGAAGCCAGCATGGTCTTGAAAAAACCGCGACGATCTCTGGTGGGACTCATCCGGCACTCCTTGTACAGGTTGTCTGAGGGAAGGACAGGTTTAAAATTGGCTGTGGTTTGTGAAGTCGCTCCACCGGGTCAGCCTCCCTAGGATGAGCGGGGTTTCTGCCTGACAACGAACTCTCCGAGTTGGGCCCCGATATCGCGGGCGATGATCGCGCACTTGACCTTGAGCAGGAAAAAGGTCTGCTTCTCCAGCTCGCTGAGGGTCTCATAGTTGCCCTGGCCCTTGGCGATCACCAGGTCGGAGCTTTCCAGCTCGGCCCGGCATTCGGGAGAGCAGCGGTCCAACAGGCATCCCGGGGCGCCGTCCCCGGTGACGATCACCCGGCAGAGCTTGTCCAGGCCGGCCTGGGATGCATCCTCCGCAGTAGCGTCGTTGAGGATAGGCTCGCCGCGCACCATGAAGACTATCTCCCGGGGCCGCGGCCCTTCCAGGATGGCCTCGATGAACAGGCGGTCGAACACTATCTCCCCGGCGTTGTCGCCGACATAGACAGTCTTGCGGGAGTGCTGCAGCGAGCCGCGCAGGGCCTGGATCGCAGCACTGTCCAGTTCGGCCGTGAGGGCCTGGCGGACAGTGTCTTCCACCTCGGACTCCTCGAGCTCGCCCCGTACCCCGAAGTCGATCACGTTGCCGGCAAGCGCCAGCCGCAGGGCGGTCTCGAACGGGTCCGGCGAAGACCCGATCATGGACTTGAAACGGTCCAGGCGGTCGAGCACGAAGCTGTTGAACCGCTTTTTCGCCTCGCGGTAGAGATCGTCCTCTCCGCTGAGCCTGCGGATCAGCCGGTGGATCTCGCTGGCTATCACCGGCGGGGGAAGAGAGTAGTCCAGCTTGGAAAGGATTTTCAAGGTTTCGCGCAGCACCCGCTCGTGCAGCACCGGGTCATCGCTGACCAGGCGGGAGGCCTCGAGGGCCTGCCGCACGCCGCAGGGGATGCAGTCCGGGTAAGTCTTCACCTGGTCGGTTCTCCTGTTTGCTGGTCTTATCCCCCCGGGCCGCTGCCGAGGCCCGCCTCTTTCAGCAGTCTGGCCGGGGGGCGGAACAAAGTCGCGGACCCTGAAGCAAAACGGCATCAGGCCGAAATGCGACTCTCTGACGGTAGATCCTTTTTTCGCCCGGCCACCCGGTTCAGGCCAGGGCCCAGGCGCGCAGCAGCACCCGCTTGGCGCAGGCGACCACCCAGTCGCCGGTCTCGCCTGCGGATGGCTTGACCTCGAGGCTCACCACCGGCGGTTCCTTGCGGTTGAGGAAGCCGATGTTCTTGAGCATGTGGATGAAGTCCCTGACCTGGCCCACCTTGTTTGCTCCCCCGGCGGTGCCGAACCCCGGGTGCTGGTCGCCGTAGAGCGGGTGCCCCTGTTCGAGGACCGCGTTGCCGAGACGGGCGGCTTTCAGGTAGTCGGCAACCGGGACCAGAGCATCGTACGGCGTCTCCCCCAGCAGGGGCAGGTGGGCCAGGTTCACCAGCACGCCGAAGTTTTCGGCTCCCCTGGCGTAAACCAGGTCGCAGAGCCGCGCGGCCGTTTCCGCCGGGCCGACCAGGGCTTTCTTATCCACCGAGCGGTCGAAAACTTCCAGCACAATCACCGGGCCGCCGGCCGACAGGCTGTGATCGCAGAGCTCGGCCAGGAAGTCCGCGGTGCGGCTCAGGGCCTCGGCGCGCTTGTTCTCTTCCCCGGGGTCCGGCCCGGAGAGCAGGGCCAGGGACTCGGCCCCCAGGGCGCAGGCCTGGTCCAGTTGGTGTCTGAGCACCTTGAGGGCACGGTTTTTCTCCTTGCGCTCGGCGGACCCGGGGTCGAGCCTGCGGGCCAGCATGGCCGGCTGGGCCGCGAGGCCCAGGCCGATCCCGGCGCTGGCAGCCATCCTGCGCAGCGGCTCGACCAGGCTCCGGTCCTCGATTGCCTTGATTTCGAGAAAGCGGAACATCGGGTCCGTGGCCACTTTCTCGGCTGTGGGCAGGAGCAGGGACTCGTCCTTGATAGTTTCCGGGTAGGCCATGAAATGCACCAGGCCCAGCCGGAGATATTGTTCGAGCAGCTCGGTCATGTTATTTACCTGTCGATTCGGTTTCCGGCCGCGGCCGGGTGGGGTGCCCGGGCGTACAGTCCGCGAAGACAATGCCCTCCGGCGGCGGCTGTTAAAGCCCGGGCCCACTGCAGGCGGAGGGGCAGATCTCGCGGGCCGCCAGCAGGACAGCTATGATAGTCTTGGCATCGGTGATCGTCCCGGCGGCCACCATGCGCAGCGCCTCGAAAATGTCGAACTGGCCGATTTCGAGCTTTTCGGAAGGCTCCGGGTCGGCTTCCCCGTGGATCAGGCGGTCCGCGCGGTAGAGGTGGATCACCTCATCGCTGAAACCCGGCGAGGAAAGCAACCTGACCAGCAGGCTCAGGCTCCCCGCCTGGAAGCCGGTCTCCTCGGCCAGCTCCCGGCGGGCGCAGTCCTCGGGGGATTCCCCCTTTTCGAGCACCCCGGCAGGGACTTCCCAGAGGAAAGCGTCCGGGGCATAGCGGTACTGGCGCACCAGGACAATCCTGCCGCCGGGCAGGCAGGGGATGACCGCGGCCGCACCGCTGTGGCGCACCACCTCGCGGCGGGCAGGCCCGGAGGCCCCCGGCTCAACCACCTGGTCCACCTCGACAGTCAGGAGTTTTCCCTCCAGCACCTTGCGGCCGGAGACTTTTTTTGCTTTCCCGCTCAAGGTTTTTCCTGCTTCAGTCCCTTTAAGCACTCAGAAATCGGATTCCGCTTTCTCGCAGGCCCGGCGCAGCTCCTGGATGGCGGCACCGTAGTCCGGGCTGCGGAAAATGAAAGTGCCGGCCACCAGGTTGTTGACCCCGGCGGCCACCGCGCGCGGTGCGGTCTCCAGGTTGATCCCTCCATCGATCTGGATCATGATCTCGATCCCGTGTTCGACACAGTGGCGCTTGAGGGCGCGCACGTTCTCCAGCACTTCGGGCATGAACTTCTGGCCGCCGTAGCCGGGGAAGACACTCATGAAAAGCACCAGGTCCACCCGGTCGGCCAGGCGGATCATTCCCTCGGCGCTCTTGTCGGGGTTGACAGTGATCCCGGCCTTGACCCCGCGCCCGTGCAGGTGGTCGATCAGGCGCTCGGGGTTCTCCGCCACCTCCAGGTGGAAAGTCACCAGGTCGGCCCCTGCGGCGATGTAGTCGTCCGCATGTTTCTCCGGCTCGACTATCATCAGGTGGGCGTCGAACGGCAGCCCGCACATGGCGGTGTAGCGCTCGATCGTGCCCAGGTCGAAAGTGACCGGCTCCACGAACTTGCCGTCCATGATGTCCAGGTGGATCCCGTCCGCGCCGCCGGCCACCACCCGGTCGAACTCGCTCTGCATGTTGTGGTGGTCGGCGTTCAATATCGAGGGATGGATGAACAGGCTCATGGTGTCTTTTAGTCAGGTATATAAATTATAATATAAATCAGGACCTCAGTTATTCCTGTTTCAATTGCAATCCCCGTATCATGGAGACAGCTTCTTTCTCGAATTTCCTTAACGAGGGGCACCGCTCCGCGGCAAGCCCCGGGTCCATCTCCTGCGCCAGTGCAGGCTGATCGTCTATTTCCAGGTATCTTCTGCCTGTCATGTTTTCGGAGAGCCTTTCCTTTGCGCCGCGGATGTTTTCAGGCCGCCAATTTATTATATAAAAATTAATATACGCGTTCCGGCCTTTCCAAAGAAAGGTATCTCTCCTGCTCCAGGTCCCGGGCCAGGTCCAGCTCCCGCGCCGTGGGCTGCCCGGGCTCGAGCCGGCAGTGAAAAGCCTCCTCGAAACCCTGTCGCATGGCCCGGGCTGCCTCCGCATACTCCAACGGGCGGCCCAGCACCTCCTCCAGGCCGGTGGCAGCCAGGCCAGGGCCGCTGGGGCTGCCTTCCGGAGATACGGGGCCGGCCGGAGAAAGCTCCAGCAGGCGGTCCTGCGAGTTGCGCAGCAGCAGCGAGCCCTGCTGCAGGAATGACCCCAGCCTAGTGCAGCGCCGCTGGGCGCTCCCCACTATTTTTTTCCCGCTGGCCGTGATCTCGTAGCGGGAGGTGCTGGCAAAACAGGGGGCCAGCAGGCCGCCCGCGCCTGAGTGCCTGCTGGGCCTGCGGCCGGACAGCTCAGGCTCCACTCCCAGCAGCTCCAGGGCCTGGACCAGGCCCCGGGCGATCACCCGGTAAGACTCGGTTATTCCTAAGCCCAGGCAGGCATACCCCTCCGGGCCGGTGAAACTGTAAGTCAGCTCCCGGTCGTGGTAGACCTCCCTGCCGCCGGTGATCCGGCGCACCACCTGCACGCCTGCGGCGCGGCAGCGCTGCAGGTCGAGACGGCTTCCCGGGCGCTGGTGGCAGCCCAGGCTGACCGAGGGCCCGCTCCAGGCATAGACCCGCAGGGTGGCCGTGCTGCTGTGCGCGGCTTCGCGCGCTAGCGCCTCATCCAGCGCCATGTTGAAAGCGGCGGTGCCCAAGCCGCTGTCGATAAACCGCCAGTTGAGGTCGTTTTCCCGGGTCATCGGCATGAGTCGGCAATCGGCGAATGGGGGCGGATAACGCCTGGCCCCCGCACAAAGAAGTACGGCCCTGGTCCGGGTCGGGCGCCGGTTTTCCGGCTAGCCTGTCTCATCCGCCCGGCCCAACCCGGGCCAGGGGCAGCAGACATTGAGCTCCCTGGCCGCCTTGCCCTCGTTGAGCCGACCGACCGGCGTGGTGTGCGGTGCGCCTGCGGCCAGCTCCGGGTTTTCCCGGGCCTCCCTGTCGATAGCCAGCATGGCCTCGCAGAAAGCATCCAGGGAGGCCATGCTCTCGGTCTCGGTGGGCTCGACCATCAGCGCCTCCTGCACGATCAGCGGGAAATAGATGGTCGGGGCGTGGAACCCGTAATCCAGCAGGCGCTTGGCGATATCCAGGGTGCGCACTCCCCGGGCTTTCTGGAGGTTTCCGCTGAACACGCACTCGTGCAGGCAGTCGCCGGGATAGGGCAGCTGGTAGGTGCCCTCCAGGCGCTTGCGGATGTAGTTGGCGTTGAGCACCGCCATCTCGGTAACCTTTTTCAGGCCCTCGGCCCCGTGCATGCGGATATAGACATAGGCGCGCACCAGCACCCCGAAATTGCCCATCTGGCCGTGGAGCCTGCCGATACTCAGGGGGCGGTCATAGCTCCAGCCATAGCTTCCCGCCTTTTTCTCCAGCACCGGCACGGGCAGGAACGGCTCGAGCTCTTTTTTCACCCCCACCGGCCCGGCACCCGGCCCGCCGCCGCCGTGGGGTGTGCTGAATGTCTTGTGCAGGTTGAAATGCAGCACGTCCACTCCCAGGTCGCCGGGGCGTGCCCGGCCCAGCAGGGCGTTGAGGTTGGCCCCGTCCATGTAGAGCAGCGCGCCCCTCGAGTGCAGGATCTCCGCCGCCCTGCCGATGTTCCTCTCGAACAGTCCCAGGGTGTTGGGGTTGGTGGCCATCATTGCCGCAGTCTGCTCATCCACCTGGGTTTCCAGGGCCTCCAGGTCCAGCAGCCCATCCTTTCCGGAGGCCAGTACTACCGGCTCGTACCCGGCAATGGCCACGCTGGCCGGGTTGGTGCCGTGGGCGCTGTCCGGGATGATCACTCGCTTGCGCGGCTCACCCCTGGCCTGGTGGCAGGCGCGCACTATCAGCATCCCGGCCAGCTCGCCGTGGGCGCCGGCCGCCGGCTGGAGAGTCACCCGGGCCATGCCGGAGATCTCGGCCAGGTACCCGGCCAGCTCGTAGAGCAGCCTCAGCGCGCCCTGGACCACGCTATCCGGGGCGTGCGGGTGGATGGCGGCGAACCGCGGGTTGCGCGAGGCCGCCTCGTTAATCTTGGGGTTGTACTTCATGGTGCAGGAACCCAGCGGGTAAATGCCCTTGTCCACGTGGTAGTTCAGAGTGGAGAGCCGGGTGAAGTGGCGCACCACGTCCACCTCGCTCAGCTCGGGCAGGTCGGCGGGGGTCTTGCGCAGGGCCCAGCCGGGCAAAAGCTCCTCCAGCGGCCGTACCGGAACATCCGGCTCTGGCAGGCTGACTCCCGCGCGTGAGGGACGGCTGAGGTCGAACAGGGTTTCCTCGCTCATCGGGCTTGACTTTCCCTTCAGGGTTGAAAACTCCCCTTGAGCAGGCTCAGGAGGAACCTTCGGTCGTTAAGGTAGATATATTAATTTATATATGAGTGCTTACCCCACGGCAAGACGCGGGGAATCTACTCGCCGGTCAATTCACGGCTGCGCACCGGCCGCACCCGCCCGGAGTATCAGATCTCGATGCTTTCGCCGGGCTGCACCACAGCAACCTTGCTCGTGGTCCCGCTCTCGACACTTTTCTTGAAAGCCTCCGGGTCCTGGGCGATCAGCTCCCAGGTGTTGAAATGCATGGGTACCACCAGCTTGGGCTTGAGCATGCGCACCGCTTCCAGGGCATCCTCCGGGCCCATGGTGAAATTATCGCCGATAGGCAGCAGCGCCACGTCGATCTCGTGCATGCGTCCGATCAGATCGAACTCGATGGTCAGGCTGGTATCGCCCGGGTGCATCAGTGTTTTCCCGTCAAAGGTGAAGAGGAACCCGCAGGGCGTGCAGCATACCCCTTCGACCCCCTCGACCGCCCCGCCGTGGAAAGCCGGGATCAGCTTGACCGCGCCGAAATCGAACTCGCGGTAGCCGCCGATATGCATCGGGTGGTTCTTGACGTCCTGGGTGTCCAGGTAGCCCGCGAGCTCGTAGGTGGCGACCACCAGGGCCCCGCAGCGCCTGGCGATCGGGATGGTATCCCCGATATGGTCGCCGTGGCCGTGGGTCAGCAGGATCGCATCACAGCTCAGCTCATCGGCCGAGACCTTGGCCTGGGGGTTGCCGGAGATAAAGGGGTCGATCAGCACCCGGTGCTTGCCGGTGTCGACCATGAACGCCGCGTGTCCGTAGTAGGTTAGTCTGGCCATGGTAGGTACCTCCTGCGCCGGTTTGAGAGAGGATGAAGACTATCGGTGATTCCCGGCACGCAAGCCGGTTGACTTCCCCCGGTATTGTCCGCGGGTTTCTCAATATAAGGCGATTGAAACCCTGATTCAAGGGGAAGAAGGCCGCAGTGTGCCCGGCCGTGAAATGGAAGGCAGGGTCCGCCGCCGGCGGACCGGCCCCCGACGGCCCGGGAGGATTCGCAGGTATGCGAGGAGGGACATCCCTGCAGCAGGTATTATCCGGTCAGCTCGCGGAAGCGGAAACAGTCCACCGTGTGGTCATTGACCAGGCCGGTGGCCTGCAGGTGGGAGTAAACCACGGTGGAGCCGACAAACTTGAACCCGCGCTGCTTGAGGTCTTTGCTCAGGGCAGCCGACAGGGGCGTGTTGGCCGGGACCTGGTCATCGGTCTCCCAGCCGCTGACCACCGGCCTGTTGTCCACGAAGCCCCAGATATACTCGCAGAAAGAGCCGAACTCCTCCTGCACCCTGAGGAAGGCCCGGGCATTGTTGATTGCTGCCGAGAGCTTCTGACGGTTTCGGATCAGGCCCGGGTCGGCGAGCATCCCGGCCAGCTTGTCTTCACCGTAGCGGGCCACTTTCCCCGGGTCGAAGTTGTCGAAAGCTGCGCGGTAGTTCTCTCGCTTGCGCAGCACGGTGAGCCAGCTCAGCCCGGCCTGGGCGCTCTCCAGGGTGAGGAACTCGAACATCAGCCGGTCGTCGCGCACCGGCACGCCCCATTCGCGGTCGTGGTATTTCACGTACAGCGGGTTGTCGAGGGGCACCCAGGAGCATCTTTTTTTCATGGTTTTGTCCGGGGGTTTCACAGATTTGATGGAGTGAATAACAGGGCTGCTGCCGCACCCGTGGAATCAAGGTGCAGGGCAGCGCTTACGCAGCCCTTCACCGCGGCATAATATAATCAAAACCGGGGCGGGGTAAAGGGTATTTTGGGGCCGGGGGTCTGGGCTGGTTTCGGGGATTCATAGAGCAGGGGCCGTTCGCGAACGGCCCCTACATTGATCGGTTATCAACAATATCCCGTGAAGGTGATTCGGCATGACCGTGGTCGCGAACCCAGCGTGCGGGATTATTGATGATATATTTGCGGATGCGGTCCATCCTGTCCGTGCGCCGGACCACGCGCTCGTAATACGAGCGCTGCCAGATTGCCATGCCGGGCGTGCCGCGCATTTGATTTATTCGTTTGGTGGAGATCGTTTTGAAGGCGCCGATTAAACGACCCAATGGTTTACGTTTACCCGTAGGGGCCGTTCGCGAACGGCCCCTACATTCATTGATTATCAATAATATCCCGTGTATGTGATTTGGCATAATGATGAATTCATCCAGTTTAACATACGTGTATTGATTTTCCAACCATCGCCAGGAGTCCGATACAACACGACCGGCATCATTCAACCGCATCACGCCGTCCACCACTTCCCCTAAAATGCACCGGCCCTTGTACGTACACACGGTAACAAAATACGCACCCGGAGAGCTGTAATCGTATCCCTGGAGGCGCGGCGAACGACGCTGCATGGGGTTTTTTGCAGTTTCAGCCACTTTGTTTTCCCGCCGGTTTCATCTTGACTGCAAGATTTACGTTTGCCCGCAGGGGCCGCTCGCCAGCGGCCCCTGCATTCTCAATACTCCCCGAACTCGCGCACGGCCTCGACGAACGCCAAAATGTTCTCCCAGGGAACCTCCGGCTCGATCACGTGGGAGGGCCCGATCAGCAGGCCGCCGCCACGGCCTACGGTTTCGATCCGCTCCCTGACCTCATCCCTCACCTGCTGGCGAGTGCCGAAAGGCAGGGTGTGCTGCACTCCCACCGTGCCCCAGAAACTCAGGCGGTCGCCGTAGCGGGCCTTGACCGCGGCCGGATCCATGGCCTCGGGCTGCACCGGGTTGAGGATCTCCACCCCGACCTCGATCAGGTCCTCGACCACCTCGGCCGGATTGCCGCAGGTGTGGTAGAAAATCAGCCCCTCCGGACGGTAGTGTTTGGCGCAGTCGATCACGGCCTTGAGACGGGGCTTGAGGGTGCGGCGCCAGAGGTCGGGGGGGATCAGCATGCCCTGCTGGTTGGAGATGTCATCCCCCAGCCAGAGCACGTCGTAGCGGCCGTACTTGGCGTAGGTCTCGAGCTGCCAGAGCCGCATCCCGGTGATCCGGTCGAAAACCGCCTCGCAGACCTCCGGCTCGGTGAGCATCAGCACCAGGAAATTCTCCAGCCCCACCAGGGGCCAGGACACCTCGAAAATGGTCTCAGCGCCCAGGGCCAGGGCGCTGCACCTGCCGCGCGAGTCGATCTGGGCCATCTTCCTGCCGGTCTCGCGGTAAAGGTCCAGGTCCCGGTAGTCCGGCAGGGGGAAATTTCTCACCTCTTCGAGTGTGGGGTCCACCAGCGGGGGGACTATCCTGGTAAAATGCAGTCCCTCGGTCTTCTCGTGCATTATCCCGTAGCTGTTGATCAGGTATCCCCTGTCCCCGGGCAGCCTGCCCCGGTAATAGCATCCCTCGTAGTCGAAAGCCGCCCGGGGTTCCAGCACCTCGACATACTCGACATCCAGGTCGAAATAATCGAAATGGTTAGTGGCGCCGCCGCTGTGCCTGAGGAAATTGTCCCGGGCCGCGCCCACGAAACCATAGCACAGGTCGAAAGGTACCCGGTCCGGGACCTCGCGCCTCATGGCCAGCATGACACGCTCTTTTGAGTCCATTGTCGTTTTCCCTGACTGTTCAGTACGTTTTTTCCAGGACCAGGTTACCGGCCTCGGAGGCCCGGAGGGTCCCCTCGTCGGCGGGCGCCAACCTGAGCTTTTGTCCCGTTCCGACGCCGGAGCGCTCCAGGGCGTAGGTTCGGCCGGGCGCCAGGCCCGCCACCAGGACAAAGTCGCAGGCCGCGACCTGCGGGTCCAGGTCCAGGCTGTCGGCTGAGGCGAAAACCACGGCCCGGCCCTCCCGGGGCAAGACCAGGGCGGTGGAGCGCTCATCGCGCAGGCAGGCCGCGCCGGAGAGCAGGTCCGCATCCCCGCCGGCTCCCGGGGCGTACAGCACGGCCGCGATCTCCACGCTCACCGGCAGCCTGCCGATCAGGGTGACGCTCAGCGCCCGGTTCATCGGCTGGCTGTCCGGGCGGTCCATGATCTGCCGCTCGAAAAAGTACCCGGTCGAGCAGAACACGCGGCCGGCGAGCAGCGGAGCACTGTCCCGGCGGGACACGGCTTTCAGCGAATCGCCGGCAGCCACCCAGTCCGCCTCGGCGGCATCTGCCTGGAGCAGCCAC
>JAFGTO010000564.1 GCA_016934095.1 Candidatus Glassiibacteriota bacterium | reverse complement strand
CGTGTCGGTATAAGTAGTGGTAACAGCCGGCACCTCGTTGCCGTCCTCATCCAGGATCTGGACCTCTTCATTCTTGATCCCGGTAGCCAGCACGATCCCGTTCTTCAGGTCGAACTGGGCCAAAAGCTGGGCGTCATTGGCCTCGCCCGTGGTCGAGCGGTAGACCCGGTAGCCCTCGAAGTCGTGCTCACGGTAGTCATTGGCGCCGCCGTACTGATCGTAGAAGTCATCCCTCGAGAACTCGCTGAGGTTGTCCCAGGTAATGGTAACCTGGTGGTCTCCGGGGATCAGCCTCAGGTTGGGCGCCTTGGGCGGCCGGGGCATCTTGAAGCCGCTGGCATAAAGGCTGTGGGCCATCTCTGCGTTCTGGACAAGCTGGGCCGCCACCTGGGCCAGGCCCTCCGGGCTGGTGGCCGTGGAAGCAGGGTCTCCCACCGAGGGGAAAGCACAGACCAGGGCATAGGCAAAGTAAGCGGTATCGCCCGGACAAAGGGGATTGTCCGAATAATAACGGAAGTGGAACTCGCTTCCTCCACTCCTGGAGATAACCGGCAGCCTGCTCTCCGGGTCATCCCCCGGGCCCGGGTCCTGAAGGTAGAGGAATTTTGGATCCCCGAGGCAAACCTTCCAGGACTGAGTGGAGCTCATCTCGTCATGGTAATACCCCCATGAGCCTCCAGAGACGTTCATGGAAAATGAGACCAGTTTCCCTTCTTCCCATTCTCCCGTCTCGGGATCACGAGTCTCCAGCCGGCGGACCACCACATATCCTCCCATTGGAGAGGGAGGGCTGATCGCCGGGTCGGTGAAGGTCTCTTCCCAGGTGAAACCGAGATGTACTCCCGGTATAAAGGCCACTTTCTGGCCGCCGGTCTGGTCTCCCATATCGAAAATAGCACCTGGACCATACATATATTCCTCCAGGTCATATGGTCCTATGTCCGGGAAAAAATGGAACTGGCTCTTGTTGATCAGCTTGTAGTCGTAAAACTGGATGTCGCGGGCCACCGAGGCCGAAAAAGACATTACCCGTCCTTGCATCTCCACAAAGGGAGCTCCCCCGAAATCCTGCTGTTCCCGCCCGGACTCCCACTGAGCGTAGCCGGGGATATAGTGCACGACCACCACGTCCTCGTCCGAGATGATTATCGGCTCGCCGTTCTCATCGCAGAACTCCTCCGGCCATTCAGCGAGATCCGACGGCCTTGTGCTGACATGCACCCGGTCTGTCTTTCCTGTATACTTATCCGCCCAGGGCTCCAGATCTTCCCGGTAACCAAGATCAGTGGAGATACGACCAGCCTTATCGTTGCTGCCGAGATACCGTGCCAGGACGGTATCCTTGAGCTCCCTGCCGTTAAACTCACCGATAGCATGTTCGAAAATGCACTGGCTGCGGACCATCTTATAAGCGGAGCCGCGCGGATAGATACAGGCTAGTTTGCCCTGCTGCCAGCCGCCGCCGACAACCAGATAATTCCCACTGGCGCTGATCGACTGGCTGATGTTGTTGCCCTGGGTCCAGTATGCTACGTTCTGGGGCTCGAGTTCCAGCAAGTTGGGACCGGGTTTCCAGTCGTAACTCAGGCTGAGCCTGTCCTGTGGAATGAAATGGTAGGGCGTACAGACGTTGCGGTTCTCGGAGGGCCCGCCGTAGACATCCGGCGGACCGGCGCCCTCGATGGCGAAAGCCTCTGCCCCGGCTGCAAGCAGAACGGCAGCAAAAAACAGGATGCTCTGTTTCCGGCTCATCAGAATCCACCTTTCCTTTTGCCTTGGCAATAATGAGGATTCAACAGCGTTTTTGCGGGTCGCTGTCAAGATGTTTCCAGGGTTTGAACCGTTATGTTGAAAAAGTTTCAGCAGTTACCGGTTTTCAGAGGGGAAATGCTGCAATATAATATGCTTTTTGCGGAGAGTACAATACCTTCTGCGCTTTTTAGCAGTCTTCAGCGAGACTGAGCCGGGCGGCTTGATAAAATTGATACTTGACAGCCCCGGAACACCTCTCGCTCAGCCGGAGGGTCCGCCGGGAAGCTTCAGCGGGGAAGCTCGATTACGGCGCCGCAGCCGCTCTCCACGAAGTCATCGCCCCAGGCCTGCCGGAACATCTTTATCGCCTGGTCCCCGGTGCAGTGGGTGGCGCCCACTCTTTGGACGCCCATCTCCTTGAACTCCCGGATTACTCCATTTATTTCATCCGCTGTCATGCTGTTGAGATGGAACCCGCCGACTACCAGGTAGATCCTCTTGTTGAGCAGCCGGCCGGCCTTTCTTACGATACCGGCAATGCCCGGGTGGGCGCACCCGGTTATCACCACCAGTCCCCTGGAGGTATCCAGGACCAGGGACTGTTCTATGATGGAAGAGCCCATTTCTCCGGTCGAGTGGACACCGTCGAAAAGGCCTGTGGGGCCGCCCACCGTTTTCACTTCCGCCCCGGCGCTCCTGATCGAGGCCTGGAACGAATCAGGGAAGGATTCCGGCAGCCAGACAGCGACTCTGGGATTTCTACGCAGGAAATCACTCAGCCCGCCGGTGTGGTCGCCGTGGTAGTGGGAGAGCACCACCATACTGATGACGCCGGGATCGATCTCCAGCTTGTCCATGTTCGCCAGCAGGATTTTACCATCTCCACCTGTATCGAAAAGAATGGTTTCATCCAGGCCCTCGACTACACAGCCGAAACCCCAGGAGGTTTCGAGACTGCTGTCGCAGGGTTCGTTATTGAAAACCACTGTAAGCTTGAGCCCGGGCGGCTCGGCCTGTCCGAGCGCCTCAGACTCTTTCATCAACGGGATCAGAAACACGACCAGCAACGATATTTTCAAGGCTAAACCGATCATTGTACCTCCCTCGAGTTGGAAAACCCGGAGACAATCCGGGTGATGCCACCGGCTGAAAGCTCGTTCCCGCAGGCCGTAAATGCTGGAATCGACTCCGGCCAGGCGCCTGCCTGGCCGTGGAGTCAGTGAGAGTCTTCCCTGAAGGTGATCCTGACTTCTGTTCCACCTTTACCGCTGAATTCTATTTCGCCCTGAAGCTGGTTTTCCACCAGCCCGGTAACCAGAAGCAGGCCGATCGATTCCATCCTGCCTGAATCCCGGCCTTTCGGCATACCGATACCGTTGTCGCTAACCACCAGCTCGATATCCTGGTCCCCGGTGGCGTGCAGGGAGACTTTGATCTCTCCTTTCCTGCCTTTGGGAAAAGCATGCTTCAGGGAATTGGAAATCAGCTCATTGAGCACCAATCCGCAGGGAATGGCCGAATTGATTCCCAGGTAGATATCGTCGAGATCGAATTCAAGGGCGATCCTGCCCGGTCTGGAGGGGTAATAGGCCTGCACGAGGTCTTTGACTATGTCGGTAATGTATTCCCTGTAATTTATCTTTGTCAGGTCTTCGGTATGGTAGAGTTTCTCGTGGATGATAGTCATGGCTTTGACAAAGTGCTGGCAGTCCTCGAAAACCCCGGCTTCCTTTCTGCCCTTGATGGTCCTGGATTTGAGGTTCAGCAGGCTGGAGATGACCTGCAGGTTGTTCTTGACCCGGTGGTAAATCTCCTGGAGTAAGGCTTCCTTTTCCCTGAGTGAAGAGCGGATTTGCTCCTCGGCCTTTTTTCTTTCGGTAATATCGGTCAGCATTCCCAGCGACCCGAGGTAGCGTCCCTGCCTGTCGAAAATGGGGCTGACCGAGTTAATGGTCCATAGCTCACTGCCGTCCCTGCGGATATATTTGGCATCCCGCTGTTCCTTGATGCCCAGGCGGCGGCGCTCCAGGTAATACTCGGTCTTGGTCCGGGCTTCCTCCGGCACGAAGTCCAATACCGGTTTGCCAAGCATTTCCTCCACCGTGTAGCCCAGCATTTCGGCCATTCTCCGGTTGACAAAAACAGTCTCGCTCGCAGCATTGATAATCCAGATACCCTCGAAGGAGGTTTCCACGATACGGCGGTATTCCTCTTCGCTGCGGCTCAAGGCTTGCTCGGCATGTTTGCGGGCAGTGATATCGGTGATAAAACCCTCGAGGGCCAGCAGTTTGCCACCCCGTGCCGCAAAAACACCCCTGCCCTGCTCCCAGACCCATTTTTCCTGGTCATCGGCAGTCTCTATCCGGTACACCAATTGGTAGGGTTTCTTTTTCTTCAGTGCGGCCTGGGTTTCATTCCACACTTTTTCCCGGTCTTCCGGATGGATGATATCAGCGTAAGCGAGTTTTTTCCGCACAAAGTCGCCCGGCTCATAGCCCGTGAGTTCCTGGCAGCCCTCGCTGATGAACTCCGCGGTCCAGTCAGGATCGTTGGCACATCGATAAACCATACCGGGAAGGTTGCTCAACAGGATGGAAAGTGCCTGTTCGCTCTCGCTTAGCACCATATCGGCTTCTTTTCGCTCGGTGATATCCATGATATTCCCGACTACGCGCACAATCTTGCCGTTTCTGCGTACCGCCCTGGCAACCGTCCTGACCCACAGGGGTCTGCCCTTGGCAGTCGTGAGACGCACTTCAAGGTCATAAGGTTTGCCCTGCTCGACAGCCTGTCGAAAGGCCCGTTCCACCACCGGCCTGTCCTGAGGGTTGTAGCATTCCAGGCTGCGCCTTAAATGGTCTATCTCCGGGTCTTTCGGAAAATCATGAATGCGGTATACTTCATCCGTCCAAAAAAACCGCTTGGACTCGACTTCATACTCCCATCCACCTACCCTGGTAAGCCGCTGGGTCTCTTTCAGCAGCGTTTCGCTATTGCGCAGGGCCTCCTCAGTCCGTTTGCGCTCCGCCACTTCGTGCTCGAGCCGCCGGTTGGCTTTCTGCAGGTCCGCCGTGTGCTCCTCGACCAGGTTCCCTAGCTGTTCCCGGTATTTTTCTAGCTCCTCCTCGGTCTTTTTACGCTCGCTAAGGTCTATCCCGATCCCGACCTGAGTCCCATCCGAGAGGCGGCAATTGGACCAGGAGCTTTGCACCACGCCCCCGCCTTTTTTGGCGACCTCGAAATCGCGCCACTCCATCACCGCCTCCAGCATGTACTCCCGAGCTTTTTCGCGGTACTGGGGATCGGGATAGCAGGCAGCCATCAGGTCAAGATTTTCTGAGTCTTCCCGGGTCCAGCCGAGACAGCGGGTAAACTCCCGGTTAACCATGAGGATGTTCATTTGGGGGTTATAATAGGTGAGCATTGCGGGGATGTTGTCGAGGATACTCTGGAGAAACTCCCCCTGAGTTCTCAGTTCTTTTTCAGCATTCTGCTTCTTTTTTACCGTTTTTTCGAGCTCTCTTACCCTTTTTTCCAGTTCTTGATATGTCGGTTTGCTGCCTTTCATCGCGGACTCCCGTCGCAATTCAGCAGGCATACCCACTGCAGCACCGCAAGCTTTCCCTGGCCCCGGCCAGTGGGCTTATCACACCGGTAATAAATAACTGCCCGGCTGACCAGGTTTTCAAAAAGTCCACACGTCTTATTGTAACACAGCAGGGATTGTTGTCAAGTTGTACCTGTTTGGTGGCCGTAAAGCTGGTGCCTTGCCGACAGGTGCGAAAGACCTGAGGACCACTTGTGCCGGCGCCAAAACTATCTGTTGCCGGCCAGCAGCCGGCAGCGCGTGGTTTAGCGGCGGCTTAAGGACAGGTGTTGTCGCGCTGGGCAAGCAGCATGGCGATAGCGTCGGTAACACTCACTTTACCGTCCCGGTTGAAATCCCCCCTCAGGTCTCCGGGGTTGGCCCGCTGAAAGAGCAGCAGCGCAATCACGTCCGATACCGAAACCTTGCCGTCCCCGTTGAAATCGCAGGTAACCGCGAGTACGGGACCAGGCTCTGCCAGGCCCAACTCCGGGAAAGTCCGTCTTTCGGCCTGCAGGATTTCCCGGGATACCACCTGCTGTACAAAGGCCACGATTTCGCAGTTGTTTGTCTTCCAGGATGAATCCGCCGCCAACTGGTTCTGGAAGACAAGCACCTCGCCGGGCTGGATGGTGAACCTCTTCCCGCCGGAGCCGTTAACCATCGAGCGCACCGCCTGGTTGAAGACCGTCTCCCCATTG
>JAFGTO010000563.1 GCA_016934095.1 Candidatus Glassiibacteriota bacterium | reverse complement strand
CATACGTATCAGCCCGGGTACTGTTTCGGAAAGGTCTCGGGAGCTTCATGAATATATAAGCTAATCAGAAATTCGGCAATTGGCAAGTAAGGAAGCGATTGACAGTATGGGGGCCTGTTTAGGGCCCGGACAGGCCGGAGCCGAGAGCGGGGGCGCTTTTTTCCTTTTCAAAAACAGGTGGCGGTATTAAAATTAAATGATAATGAAGCAACCGGTCCGGGGGTGCGGCCCCTGTGCCCGCTGAGATGATCCGGGATTTCTTTCGACCGCTCGTTTCCGGCAACCAGCCAGTCCGGCATAATCAATGGCAAAGATAATAGCAATAGCGAACCAGAAAGGAGGGGTGGGCAAGACCACCACGGCCATTAATCTGGCTGCTTCGCTTGCCGTTGCCGAAGTAAAGACCCTGCTGATCGACATAGACCCGCAGGCCAACTGTACCAGCGGTATGGGAGTCAACAGGAACGAGGTCGAATACGATATCTACGATATCCTGATCGGCAAGCTGCCGCTGCAAAGGTCGATACGGCGGTCCGAGTTGGAGTATCTCGACCTTGTGCCCTCGAGCCTGGATTTGTTCGGGGCCGAGATCGAGCTTGTTACCGTGGAGCGCCGCGAGGAGTGCCTGCGGCGGGCCCTGTCCGGGATCAGGAACGAATACCGTTATATCATTATCGACTGCCCGCCCTCGCTGGGGCTGTTGACTTTGAATGCATTGACCTGCGCACACTCGGTGCTGATACCGATTCAGTGTGAGTACTATGCGCTGGAGGGCTTGAGCCAGTTGATCAACACCATCCGCCTGGTCGCCCGCCAGCTTAACCCGCAGCTCACGATCGAGGGCATCCTGATGACGATGTTCGATTGCCGGCTGAACCTGAGCCACCAGGTGCTCGAGGAGGCCAGGCGTTATTTCGCCGACAAGGTGTACCGGACAGTGATACCGCGAAATGTCCGCTTGAGCGAAGCTCCCAGTTTCGGCAAGCCGATCGTGCTGTATGACGTGCTTTCAACCGGGGCCCGCAGTTACATGGAGCTGGCCCGGGAATTGATTGGTGATGACCAAAAAGAGAAGGCTGGGTAAAGGACTCGGGGCATTGCTCGGTGATCCGGATGCCGGCGGCTTTGTCCCGGCGGCACCTGTCCGGGAAGGTCTGCCGCAGGTAGCGGTGGATAAGATCCGCCCCAACCGCTACCAGCCGCGCAAGAGGATCGATCCGGATACTATCTCCGAGTTGGCCTCCTCTATCAAGGCCCAGGGACTGATCCAACCGCTGGTGGTCAACGACAGCCTGGATGGGACTTACGAGCTGATCAGCGGCGAGCGGCGGCTGAGGGCCGTCAGGCGGCTGGGCTGGGATAAAGTGCCGGCGGTTATCCGCCGGGTCGGCGACTCGGAGCTGCTGGAGATTACCCTGGTGGAAAACCTCCAGCGCGAGGACCTGAACCCGGTGGAAGAGGCCGCGGGGTACAAAAGGCTGAACGAGGAGTTTCAGCTGACCCAGGCCCAGATCGCCG
Source organism: Candidatus Glassiibacteriota bacterium (assembly GCA_016934095.1). Taxonomy (GTDB): domain Bacteria; phylum Gemmatimonadota; class Glassbacteria; order GWA2-58-10; family GWA2-58-10; genus JAFGTO01. The sequence continues at coordinate 2,063 of JAFGTO010000563.1, read as the reverse complement.
AGAGGGTCGGCAAGGACCGCGCCACGGTCGCCAACACCATGCGGCTGTTGCGGCTGCCACAGGTTATCCTGAGGGAAGTGGTCTCCGGCGCTCTCTCCGCCGGGCACGCACGCCAGCTGCTCGCACTGGATGAGAAGGCCGAACAGGTGGAGCTGGCGCGCAGGGTGGTGGAGCGGGGGATCTCGGTGCGCGGGCTCGAGGAAATCATCCGGGAGAGAAAAAAACGCGCCGAAACCGGTCGGTTGCCCGGAACCAAGGCGAAGAAGGATGAGCGGCCTTCCGAGATCCTCGCCCTCGAAGAGCGGCTGCGCCGTCACCTGGGCACCCAGGTGCGTATCCGGAACGGGCAGAAAGGCAGGGGTAAAATCGAGGTCGAGTTTTACTCGTTCGAGGAATTCGAGAGGCTGATGGAGCTGTTCGGGCTGACACTGGACTGATCCCCCCGAACGCGGGAGCCTGTCGTGGGAGGCCCCGTCAAACCGTGAGACCCGGGGTGAGCGATGAAGTACCTGACCCTGATGATAGTTCCCTATCCGGGTGCCGATGTCAGGAGCGTGCGTATCCGGCACCGGACCCTGAAAGTGCTGGGGTTTGTCCTCGCCCTGCTGGTCTGTGCCTTGATCATGACCGTGTTTTACCTCAGGCCGGTGTTCGACAAGGCGCAGCGTTTCGACCAGGTGATCGTAGAGAACCGGAACCTGACCCTGGAGAACCGCAAGATCCGCGAGCTGGCCAACAGGCTGCAGGAAATCGACAAGCTGGTAAGCAAGCTGCAAGTGGCGCAGGGTGTCACCAAGGCCGGGGAGAGGGCTGACGAGGCCGCGGCCCAGGAACCCGAGGCCGCTGCCGCAGTCGCGATGCAGAACAGGGGCGGGGAGGACTTGTACGGAGCCGGCGCGGACACCCGGGCCCCATATCCGAAACGGGCCGGGATGCCGTACGGCAGGCCCATGGATGAGAAAAGCTTCATCAGCCGGAATTTCAATCCCGGGATCTACCATTTCGGCGTGGATTTCGCACTCAAACAGGGCACACCGGTAAAGGCCACGGCGGATGGCGTGGTTATCAGCGCCGAAGAGAGCGAGAACCTGGGGTTATGCGTGATAATCGAGCATAAAAGCGGCTACCGTACCCTGTACGGGCATAACAGCCGGCTGGAAATAAGCAACGGCGATCGTGTCAGGCGGGGTGACATCATTGCCTACAGCGGCAATACCGGCATGAGCAGCGGGCCGCACTTGCACTATGCGATTTTCGATGAAAACAACAATCCCGTGGACCCGATACCATTTTTGCAATAATAACTTTGCAGGAAGAGGAAACCTGGATGGTGGAAAAAATGACTTCCCCCAAAGAAGAACGGCTCAATACGATTATCGGCCAGGGAACTGTGCTCAAGGGTGAGTGTTCGGTCAACGGTACGGTCCGGGTGGACGGGGTGATCGACGGCTCCCTGGCGGCCAGCGGCGTGGCGATCCTGGGCAAATCCGGGCGGATCAAGGGCGACTTGCTGGTACAGAACGCTGTTGTCGGCGGCAAGGTCGAGGGAAGCGTGATCGCCCAAGGCAGGCTCGAGCTGCAGACAGGGGCCAGTGTCAAGGGTGATATCACAGCCCGGAAGCTGATTGTCGAAGAAGGGGTTTATTTCGACGGGAGCTGCAACATGGAAAAAGAAGCCCTACTGAGCCAGCCGAAACAAGACCTCCCGCCGGCAGCGGAAAAACGGGTCGAGCCGGGTTCCGAAAAGGCGAACAAGATCAGGATAGAGGAAGGCGGTGTAGGCGGGAAGGATGACGATCTGACTTTCCGGGGTGAAAAGCTCTAGAGGGGCGTTGAAAAAAGACCTCAACACCCCGTGGCGAAATTTGTTGCGTCATGGGCTGTCAAGGGCAAGACAAGCCGTTTCCAATGTAATAGTAAGAGTTCGAGTATATTATGCGATAAATGTTCTCTTGCCGCATATCGTTGTCACAAGAGTGGAAACGGCCCTTGACAGCCTTTATACCCGGAATATTTAAACATGCTTCCAGATTGCTATTCGCGGGCCAGGCGGGCGGCCCGGT
>JAFGTO010000562.1 GCA_016934095.1 Candidatus Glassiibacteriota bacterium | reverse complement strand
CAAAATCCTCTCCGCCGAGCCGGACCTGCTGCGGATAGGGGATCAGGCTGATCCCCTCGCGCCACAGGTCGCTGGTTTGCGCGGGGATTGTCCCGTTGGAGAAGAGGATGGACACTAAGAGGGCGGTAAGGGTACAGACTCTTTTCATCTTTCCTCCAGGAAGCCGGTTTTACGGTGGAACCGAGGACTCCACCTTAGGTTTGATTATTCAGGTTCGCTCGGTGTTGAATTTACCTGCTGCGACGGTCGGCCCGGAGCATGAACAGACCCAGGCCGAGGACCACTCCACCGCCGATCAGTATCTTGAGACGCTCGACCGGAGGCTGGCTGATAAGGACCATCAGGCAGATTGCGGTCCCGGTTGCGGCCGCCAGCCTGCCGATAAAACGCAGCATGCTCAGCCGGTCGATGCCCGCCTCGCCCAGCTCCTGGTCCACCCTGACCGGGGTCTCCAGCAGGGTGAAGAACTCCTTGATCGCCAGGATCTTTTCCGGGGTGTCCCGCAGCAGCAGGGCGCTGGCGATGAAAGTAACGTAGGCCAGGGAGAAGCTTAAGAACATGAATGTGGAGTAGGGCATCTCGCAGCAGATGGTGATAACCAGGTTGAACCCGGCGACCACGAAAAAGGTGGTCAGGGCGGCGCGGCTTCCGCGGCGCGGGAAAAACAGGCCCAGCAGCAGGGGGACCACGATGGGCGTGACGAAGATCCTGTCCATCAGCACCATCCAGGAGAACGCCCCTCCGCGTGCGCTCATGGCCAGGGCGATCAGGATTGCGATGGTGCCTATGGCCAGGGTGGAGAGCCTTCCCGCCTTGAGCATGTGCCGGTCGTCCGCGTTTTTTTTGATCGTTTTGCGGTAGATGTCGTTGGTAAAAATCCCGGAGACAAAGTTCAGGGTGGAGTCGATGGAGCTCATGCTGGCCGCGAAAATCGCCGCGAACATCACGCCCACCAGGCCGTGGGGCAGCACCGCCAGGCAGGCGCTCACGTAAGCCCCCTCCGCCGGGGCCTTGAGCGTAGTCCAGACCTGCGAGAGGTCGGGATAGAGGTGCCGTACCGCGAGCGGTGGTATCGCCCAGACCGACACGCCGAAGACGAACAGGATGGTGCACATCAGGGCCACCTTGCGCGCCTGGTTTTCATCCGGCACGCTCCAGTAGCGCTGGACAATCGGGTTGGTGTTGTAGGAGTGGATATTGCTGACCAGCCACATGACCACGAAAAGGAAGGTGATCGGTTCGCCGAGGATGCTTTTCCCGCCGGGCATGGCGAAACCTTGCGGGGTGTTGAAAAGCTCGCCCAACGCTCCGGCCGAGCCGAGCTTGAACAGGATCAGCGGGACAATCAGCACCGCCAGGGGAATGATGATCAGGAAAGACAGCACGTCGCAGGTGGCCACGGCCAGCAGGCCCCCGAAATAGCAGTAGGTCAGGATCACCGCTCCGGCGACCAGGATCACGACCTGGACCGCACTCAGGGTAAGATCCCAGGGCAGGCCGAGGGCCGCGAGGTCGATCTCGGAAATGCCCAGGGCCGCGGTGGTGAAAATGGCGGTCGCCAGCAGCACCGTGCTGCAGTAAAGGAGGTTGAAAGGCAGGAAAAACCAGGAGAGCACTTGCTGCGAGCTCAGGTTGAACCGGGTGGAGACATACTCGAACATCGAGGTAACCCTGGTCCTCCTCCAGCGCTTGGCGAAAAAAAGATAGCCGAACAGGGTGCCGAAAACGCCGGTGCACAGGGCGAGCATCCCGGTCGGGCCGGCCTCGTAGACCACTCCCGCCCCTCCGGTGAACATCCAGGCGCTGAAACCCGCCATGAAAGAGCTTATCCCGCCCACCCACCAGGGGAGCTTGCTCCCGCCCTTGAAAAAGTCCTTGATGTCTCGGTTGTAGCCAGCGAAAAACCTGCCGATCCAGATCAGGGTCAGCAGATAGGCCAGGATCACCAGGTAATCGACCGTGCTTACTGTTTTCAGTGCGGCGTTTTCCACATTCCGTTCCCTTCAGAAGTCAGGGCCGCCTTTACCGGCGCATCCCGGTAATCCGCCCGGGAAAGCACGCTTGCCCGATTCTCATTAATGAGACCGGCATTTACGAAAATGAGAAGAAAAGGCGGGCCAAATATATCGCAACTCATTAATATTAGAATGGTTACCAGGAGAGAAGTTCAGGCACTCTTTTTCTATGCAATTAATAGACCTTAAACGGAGGTGCTGAAGGTGAGCTTTTTCAGTATGGGGCTTTATCTCCACCAGGCCCGGAAACACAACACCCGCAGGTTCGGCGACGTGGTGATCGGAGCTGAGTACACCGGGCCGGAGGCATTGCGAACGAGGCTCCGGTACCTGCTTCCGGCCGCCGTGCTGCTGTTGGCACTCCCGGGCGGGACTGGAGCGGACAGCGGCCAGGGCGAGCCGCCCGAGGTCCCCAGGATCCAATCGGTCGAGATGGCGGTGTCGCAGCCACACGATACTTTGTCTGCGCTTATCTGGTACGATGATTTCGACGGGCCGGTGAAGCATTATACCGAATCCAGCGGAGGTCTCGACCAGCAGACCCGCTTCGGCGACCGCGGCGGGTCCATGCTCTGCACTTACGAGAAAGGTACGCAGGGTACCGGAAACCGCAAGGTTTTTTTCGGCGACAGCCCTTACGGGGTGATGGTCCGCGCCGGGGAGAGTTTCGAGGACGTTTACTGGAGGATCTACGTGATGCACCAGTACGGCTGGCAGGGAGGGCAGCCGGCCAAGATGTCGCGGGCCACCAGCCTGGCTTCCTCCGGTTGGAACCAGGCCATGATCGCCCACGTCTGGGGCTCGGGGGAAGACCTGCTGACCCTCGACCCGGCTACCGGGGTCAGCGGAGACCGGGTGGTTACCACCAAGTACAATGACTTCACTAACCTCAGGTGGCTGGGCAACAGCCCCCCGGCGGCGTTCAGGATCAGCAGCGCGGAAGAATCCGGCTGGTGGGTCTGTGTAGAGGCCCGGGCCAGGCTTAATACTCCGGGACAGAAGGACGGGCTCTTCCAGTTGTGGATGGACGGTAAGCTGGAGACTGAGCGCACCGGCCTGGACTGGAGGGGCGGCTACACCGGGCACGGGATCAACGCGGTTTTCCTCGAAGCGTACTGGAACAGCGGCTCCCCGGTAACCCAGTACCGCTGGTACGACAACTTCGTGGTTTCCACCCAGAGGGTCGGTCCGGTAGCAGCTCCGCTCAATCCGGTCATCTACAAGAGGCCTTACCACGGGCCCGGGGAGCAGGCAGGCTGGGAGGTCGAGCTGGCCGCCGATCGCGAGGACAGCAGCGTAGTCTGGCGCGGAGCGGTCGAGGGACCCGCGGACAGCCTGAGTGTCGGCCCGGAAGCCGGCGAGTTCTGCGGCAGGCTGGAGGGCGGGACCCGGCTCGCTCCGGGGACCAGGTACTGCCTGCGAGCCCGTCAGCAGAGCAGCACCGGCGCCTGGTCTGACTGGAGCGCCTGGCACCAGGAGTTCCAGACCGAGGGCGAGGCGGTCCGGTCCTCGATGGGCTGCGACTACAACGGGGATGGGCAGGTAACCGTGGCCGATGTGATCATGCTGCTGCTGATCCAGCGGGATGACTCCCGGGATGAGCGGGGGGACTACAACTCGGACGGCCGCAGCACCATGGCGGATGCAGTCCAGCTGCTGATCGACTGGAAACAGGGGCGGTGCGGCCTGCTGCAGTCGGCACTGCTCTCGGGGAGACAGCCGGATTACGCTGCCGGCGTGTCAAAGATGGAGGGCCTTGCGGACCGGGATCGCGAGTACCTCGAGCGCTGCATGGAAAGGCTGCCGATGGCCCCGGAGCTGAAGGAGGCTTTCCGCCTGGCACTCTACGGCCGTACCGGCGGGCAGGTCCTGCCGGAGGCTGTTTCCCTGTCCCAGAATACCCCGAACCCGTTCAATCCGACAACGGAAATCGCTTACCTGCTGCCCCAGGGAGTTTCACCGCTGCAGGTGACGATCCAGGTCTTCGACCTGCGCAACCAGTTGGTGTGCACCCTGGTGGACGGGTTGCGCGAGCCGGGCCGCTACAGTGTTTTCTGGGATGGGACAGATGAAGAGGGCACGGCAGTGGCAAGCGGTATCTACCTTTACCGGTTGAGCGCAGGAAAGTATACCAAGACCCGCAAGATGATCCTGCTGAAATAGTGTCATATGACCAGAGGAAGTGGTAAGTCTTTTGAGAATGGGTTTTTAAGGCATAGTATCACAGAAATGATTT
>JAFGTO010000561.1 GCA_016934095.1 Candidatus Glassiibacteriota bacterium | reverse complement strand
GGCCACCACGTGCAGGGCCAGGGTGGTCTTGCCTGAGGATTCCGGGCCGAAAATCTCGGTGACCCTGCCCCGCGGGATCCCGCCGATGCCTGTAGCCAGGTCCAGGTTGAGCGCGCCGGTAGAGACCGCATCCACCCGGACCCTGGCCCCGCTTTCGCCTAGCATCATTATCGAGCCCTTGCCGTACTGACGTTCGATCTGGCTGATAGCAAGGCCGATGGCTTTCTGTTTCTCTTTCGCAATATCGGTCGCCATAGACGAGGACCCCCTGATAGACTGTTTTCCCGATGAACGGATTTTACTTAGTTTACTTGGAATTATGAAGATACCCCGGCGGCGGGTGTTTGTCAATAGAGTGTCAGCCGGCCACCCCAACCACGGTGGTTTCCGGAAGCCCCCCTCCGAAACGGGCGACCTGCCCGGCCAGGAACTCCGCGTGGACCGCCAGGGTCTTCTCATCCAGCCCGGCCGGGGCGAAAATCAACGCCAGGGAATTGACCGTATCCGGGCGGATGCTGGTGCGCAGGCTGTCGGAAGTGGGCGAGCCGAACGGGCCTCCGGCATCGAAAAGGGCATACCTGCCCTCGAGGTTCACCCCGGCCTTGCGGATGCCCTCGAAAAACTCGCCCGGCCCGCCCCGGCGCAAGAGTATGCTTTCCCCCTCGATACGGTCCAGGTCGTAAAGCCCTATGGGCAGCAGGAAACAGAGGCTGCAGTAGTTGATCGTATCCACCAGTGAGTTGACCCTGTAGAGCGGCTTGCCCTGGACCACACGCCTGAGCAGGGCCTCGGAAGAAGGGCGGGTCTTGGTCGGGTCGACTCCGATTGCCCGGTAGAGCGCCCGCGCAGCCTGCACCCCCGGGACCTCGCCTATCGGGCTGCCGGCCCAGCGCTGGGCGAGCTCCCTGCAGAAAGGCTCGAACAGGGCCCAGAGGGCCGAGCCGTCATCGACTGCCAGCCCCCCGGCCACCACCTGGGCCAGGCGCACCTTGCCGGCCAGGCTCTCATCGATCTGCAGCTGCGGGACCGTGGCCAAGGCAAAGGCCTCCCTGGTTATGGTGGACTCCCGGGACCCATCGCGCCGCGGCAGACGTATCCGCACTCCCGGCGCCGGGATGCCTGCAAGATAAATCCCCTGAACGAGCCAGGCAAGCTTAAGGCGAAAAAAGCCGCCCCGGCGGCCCAAGGGTGCCGGGGCGGTTTCGAGTAACCGCCAGATAAAATGTTGCTGATTGTCAATCCTGATTCGGGATTTGCGGCACTTCGGCACCCTTGACTGCTGCTGCGGCCCGCTTGCCGTTGACCTCCATCAACTCGAGCTGCTTGTCGTAGGCCAGCGAGGCTTTCTCGCGCAGGGGCGCCAGCATCCGGTAGTAGAGCAGCATGGCGCCGCCTACCACCAGGCTGGCCAGGGCGAAGAAGAAAGCCTCTTCCTCATCGATGCCCAGGACGATGAAATAGATGATCCCTGCCAACCCCAAGCCGATAAAGATCAGGCCGAAAAACAGGGCGAACCGCCCTGGGAGGGGCGGAGACTGGACATCCAGCCTGCTGAATGCGGTGTACTCGCCCCTGTCGATCAGCTTTACCCGCTCGAGGTGCCGGCTGCGGGCAATGTAAATGATAATTGCCGGAATGGACCCGAAGAGCAGGATCACCGACATCAGACCGATTAAATCCCCCATTTTTCCCTCCTTAAAACGTGGCAAGTTAAAAGATAAAAGGTTTAATTTTCTTCTGCTCGTGTTTTATGACGCGCCGTGCGGAAACAAAATTTCAACTTTTCTGCGCAGCGGAGGATTTCTCCAGGTTTTCCAGTCAAATATGGATAACTTATTGATTGCATAAAAGTTAACAGGGCTCAAGCCTGCTTTGTCCAGCTTATTTTGCTTAATATGACGCGAGCTGCAGGGGAAAAATTTCAACTTTTTTAAATTTTTTTATTTTTTTTGAAATTTTTTTGAAACTGCCTGCGTCTTACAGCGTGAAGGCGGCCGGCAGCTAAAAATATGGTATACATTCGGCTGGAGATGCCTTATATTTCATCAGGACCCTAGACCAGCAAAGCCAGCCGGCGCGGACAGCCAGTATGGGAGAAGACATCAGGAGTCTCCTGGCCGCCTACCAGGACAAGGTATACAACCAGGCTTACAGGATGCTGGGAAACCGCGAGGAAGCCGACGAGGCAAGCCAGGACGTTTTCCTGCGCATCCACCGCTCCCTGGATGAGTTCAGAGGCGAGAGCAAGCTCTCGAGTTGGATCTTTCGCATAACGGCCAATGTCTGTATCAGCAGGCTGCGCAAGAAACAACTGGAAGTGGCCAGCATCGATGAGACATTGGATTCCGGAGACAAGACGGTGGCCGAGCTGATCCCGGACGATCAGCCGGACCCGTCCGAGCAGTACGCCTCCCTGGAGACCGCCGAGATGATCCGCGCACAGGTGCGCCGCCTGCCGGCCAACTGGGCCCAGGCGATCAGCCTGCACCACTTCCAGGGGATGTCGTACGATGAAGTAGCCGAAGTGATGGAAATCCCGCGGGCCACGGTAGCCACCTATATTTTACGCGGCAGGAGGCAGTTGGCCAGGCAGTTGACCGCAGCTTTGGGAAAAGATGAGCTAAGCTATTGACAGAACGGAGCAGTTAACATGGATACCAGACAGTTCGAGAAAAATGTCGCGGCCTACGTGGAAGGCCTGCTGGATGAAAAGACCATGCTGGCCATGGAGGTTAAAAGGGCCGAGTGCGCTGAATGCGACAACCTGGCCCGGCTGCACGAAAACATCCTGAAAGCGCTCGACAGCACAGAGCCGGTCAAGGCGCCCCCGGGTCTCGAGCAGCGGATCCTGGCCGCCATCGAAGCCGAGGATGCCGAGGCGTCCGCCCTGCAGAAAACCAGGCGCAAGGCCCTGGCGGTCTCGCTTTCCACGGCCGCCGTGCTGCTGGCCGGCCTGGTCCCTTTCCTGGCCGGAGCGCTGGAACAGGGCGCCGAGGGGGCGGCTGTCGATGCCGCCTACGGCTGGGCGATTGCCGGGAGCTGGTGGGCCGGGGTAAAAAGCCTGCTGGCGGCCGCTGCGACCAGCGACCAGTGGGCCTTGGTGCAGCTTGTCCTGCATTACCTGACCCAGAGGATCGAGATAGCGAACCTGCCCATAGCTTTCCCAGGATATTTCTTCCTGGCGCTGGGCCCGGCCCTGGCTGCGATAATCTGGGTTACCCGCGACTATTTCGGCAACCAGCAGAAGCTGGTCCTGTCGAGCACCTACCGGCGGGGCCTGATCTAGGCTACAGCGGGAATCCGGGTCTGATTGATCTATTGTAAACAAACAAAACGGGAGACCTGAAGCAGGTCTCCCGTTTTAATTTTGTGCGGCCCTTTGAAGCTCCTGGCCTTACCCCGCAATGGACACCCTTACCGGCCGGCCCTGACCTTGATTCCGGTCTCGCCCTCGGTGGAGGCGATAATCACCGTGCCGCAGGAATCGCTCCAGACATTGATCGTGGTGCGGCACATGTCGAGCACCTGGTCCACCGCCAGGATCAGCCCGATCCCCGCCAGGGGCAGCCCCACCGCGTGCAGGCACACGCTCATCATCACCAGGCCGGCCAGCGGGATTCCCGCCGCGCCGATCGAGGCCAGCAGGGCGGTCAGGACCACCACGGTCTGCTGGGCCAGGGTCAGGGGGTCGTGCTGGCCGTGCGAGAAATAGTACTGGGCGATGAACATCACAGCCACGCACTCATACAGCGCGGTGCCATCCATGTTGACCGTGGCTCCCAGCGGCAGGACAAAGCTGCTGGTGCGGTTGGAGACCCCGGCCCGGGCCTCTGCGCACTCCATGGTCAGCGGCAGGGTGGCGGAGCTGGATGCCGTGGAAAAAGCGGTCATCAGGGCCGGGGCCATGGCCTTGATATGCTTTACCGGGTTGATCCCGCCGACAAAGCGCAGCAGGAGCGGCAGGGTCAGGCAGCCGTGTATCGCCAGGGCCGCGACCACGCAGGCCGCATACTTGCCCAGCGGAATGAAAGGCGCGAACCCGGTCCTGGCCACGATCGAGCCTACCAGGCCGAACGCCCCGAAGGGTGTCAGGTGGATGATGAAGCGGGTCATCTTCATCATCACCTCGAAAACCCCGGCGATAAAACTCTGGACCGGCCTGCCGGTCTCGTTTTCCACCCGGGTGATAAACACTCCGAAAATGATGGCGAAAAAAATCAGCGGCAGCATCCGCCCCTCGGCCGCAGCCTGCACCGGGTTCTCCGGGATCATCCGCAGCAGGATGTCGAGCACTCCCGTACCCTCGGCAGCAATCTCCTCCTTGAGCGGAGCGAGCCCCAGCTCCGCGCCCACTCCGGGCTTGACAAGGTTGACTATCATCAGCCCGGTGAGGATGGCCAGCAGAGAGGTTGTCAGGTAATAAACCAGAGTCTTGGCACCCATGCGCCCGAGCCTGCCGGTATCCCCGATGCCTGCCACCCCGGTGATGATCGAGCTCAGGATCAGCGGCACGATGACCATTTTGAGCAGGGTCAGGAAAACCGTGCCCATCGGCTGGGAGACCGCCAGCAGAGGCTTGCCTATCAGGTGCCCGCAGGCTGCACCCAGCAGTATGCCGATAAAAATCCAGCCCGTAAGTCCGATTTTTCTGACGATGGCTCCCTCCTCTTGCGCAGGGATTGTCCCGGCGGGAAAAACAGCGCTGTTTACGGCAACTGAGGCTCCAGCGAGAGTTAAAAACACGAACCTCAGGGAACACGGCTGTCAAGGGCCGTTTCTACACCCGGGACAACAACATGCTTTAAGAAGGCATTGATCGCATAACATACATAAATTATTACATTTACACTGGAAACGGCTTGCCTTGCCCTTGACAGCCCTCGACTAAAAAAATTCCATAACGGGGCGTTGAAATATTTTTCAACGGCCCTCTATGGCTTGAAAAACACCGGCTCGAGGCGGTCGAAACCCACCAGCCTCTCGATCCCCAGCTCTTCCAGCAGGCTTTTCAGCCTGCCGAAATGCCGTCCCACCTGCCCGGGGCTGTGGGCATCGCTGCCCGCGGTGATCCGCACCCCCTTGTCCACGGCCCGCCGGATGATCTCCAGGGAAGGGTACTGCTCGGCGCAGGGCTTGTCCCAGCCGGCGGTGTTGATCTCCATGGCCGTGTCTGACCCGGCCATGATCTCCAGCAGGTCATCGACCAGGGCCGAATGGTTTTCGAGGGGCACGAGCCGCGGGTCGCTGTTGAACTTTTTTACCAAGTCGAGGTGTCCGATGGTGGTGCAGAAACCCGGGCCGGCCGCCCTGGCGAGTGTCCGGTAATAGTTCCGGTAAAGGCTGTCGATGTCCCAGCCCTTGCGCTCGAGGCCCTCGACCAGGAGCTCCGGGGTATAGTCCACCACCAGGCCGTCAATAATATGCACGCTGGCCATGCAAAAATCCAGCCCTAGCCTGTCTGCCTCTTCGAGTGGAGTAGTCTCGTGGTAGCGGCCGCCCAGGAAATCGAACTCGGCGCCGATCCTGATACTGACCCTTCCGGCATAATGCTCGCGCAGCCTGCGGGCCTCTTTCAGGTAATCTCCGAATTTCTCTTCCGGGATCACGCAGTCCGGCAGCGGCGGATCATACCCGGGCGGATACGGAAAATGCCCGCTGAAGCCGATTTCCTCCAGGCCCAGAGCCGCCGCCTGTTCCACGTACTGCTGCATCTTTCCCTCGGCATGCCCGCATAAGCTGGTATGAATGTGGTAATCGATCAAAGCTTCCCTCTGTCAGTCAGGAGAACGAAATTCCCGGCTGCCTTGCGCTAATGTAAAAACCCCCCGCCCGGGCCTGCCGCAAGAGGATCCCGAACGAAGGGTTAACGAAATTGTCGCCTGGCGGATGTCGCTCATTCCCCGTAGAGTCCCTTGATACCTTTGTCTATCTCCTCTACCTCAGCCAGAAGGTAGTTCTTGATTTTGCCCACGCTGTTCAGAGAGAGGACCTTGTCCGCCACACGGCGGGCATGCTGGTAGGAGATCGAGCGGATTATTTTCTTGATTCCCGGAATCGCCGCCGGGCTGGTGGAAAGCTCGTCCACCCCCAGCCCGATCAGCAGCAGCGCGGTATGCGGGTAGCCCGCCATTTCCCCGCAGACCCCTACCCAGGTATCGTGGCGCTTGGCCGCGGTAATCACCTGGTGGATCAGGCGGATGACTGCCGGGTTAAGGGGCTGGTAGAGGCTGGCCACCCGCTCGTTGCCCCGGTCGGCTGCCATCACGTACTGGATCAGGTCGTTGGTGCCGATACTGATAAAATCGATATAGCGCACGAATTCATCAGCCATCATCGCCGCCGAGGGCACCTCGATCATGATCCCCACCTCGACCTTCCCGGCCATCGGTACCTTTTCGGCTTCAAGCTCGCGGCGCACCCTGCGGATGAACGCCAGAGATTTTTTCAACTCCTCGATAGTGGAGATAAACGGGAGAAGTATCTTGATATTCCCGTGCACTGTGGCCCGGAAGATAGCCCTTAGCTGGGTGCGGAAGATATCCTTGTGCTTCAGGCAGATACGAATGGCCCGGTCGCCCAGAAAAGGGTTCGGGTCTGGAGCGGACTGAAAATGCCTGGAAAACTTGTCCGCCCCGGCATCGAGCGTGCGGATGATCACCGGGTCCGGCTTCAGCCGGCGGGCGACATCGGTATAGGCCAGGTACTGTTCCTGTTCGGTGGGCAGGCTCTCCCGGGTAAGGTAGAGGAACTCGGTGCGGAACAGCCCCACTCCCTTGGCCCCGTGGCTGATTACCGAGGTTACTTCCTCCGGGAACTCGATGTTGGCGGAAAGTTCCACAAAACGGCCGTCAATGGTATTGCTCGGCAGCGATACCAGCTCGGCCAGCTTGTCTTCCAGGGCCTTGTACCGCCTGTCCTTGGAATAATATTCCTCTATCGTCCTGCGCTTGGGATTTATCACCACCCGCCCGGAGAAACCATCCACCACGACCTTATCCCCGCTCTGCACCCGCCTGGAGATATCTCCCAGGCCGACAACCGAGGGAATCTCCAGGGAGCGGCTGAGGATTGCCGTATGGCTGGTGGTTCCGCCGACATCGGTGGCACAGCCGAGGATGCGGTCCCGCTCGAGCTGAGCTGTCTGGCTGGGAGTAAGATCATGGGCGATCAGGACTACCCGCTCTTTGAGCCTGATCCGGGAGATGTCGCAGATTCCGAGGAGGTTTTCCAGCACCCGCCGCTCGACATCGCGGATATCCTCGAGCCGCTCGCGCAGGTACTGGTCCTGCTGGTGGGCCTCGATAGCCTTGACAATGTTGTCGATGGCGGCGGTGAAAGCCTGTTCCGCACCAATGCGCTTTTCGCGGATCAGGCCGATCGTCTGGTCCACCGCCATCACATCTTCGATCATCTGCAGGTGGGCATCGAAAATACGGGTGGTCTGATCGCTGAGTTTCTTCTTGAGGTTATCCTGGAGCTCGACAAGCTGCCTGCTGGTGGTATCCAGGGCGGAGCGGAAACGCCGGACCTCATCCTCCACCTCCTCGCCGGCCTCGAGCTTCTTGACCGGGACGACAGGCAGCCCGTGGGGAATGACAAAGGCTTTACCGATCACCACTCCCGGGGAAGCGGCCTGCCCGGACACGACTATCTCGCCGGCCTTGCCTCTTCTGCCCGATTTCATCTCGGTCCCGCCGGTACCGGTCGGCATGGCTATTCCTCATCGAAGTTCTGCGCAAACAGCTCGAATATGGCTTGCAGAGCCTCCGGGGCATCCTCTCCCTCGGCCCTGACCACAAGCACCGACCCTTTCTCCGCGGCCAGCATCATCACTCCCATGATGCTCTTGGCGTTAATCTGCATGTCGTTTTTAGAGATAGTGATCTCGCTTTTATACTTCTTGGTGGTCTCAACGATCCTGGCCGCCGGCCTTGCGTGCAACCCCAGTTTGTTCTGAACCTTGAGCTCGATCTGCGGCATAGTCGGTTTATTGCTGGCTGAAGAGTAATTGTTTACGGGTGAGTATCCATCGGTTCCGGCTGAATATGCCTGTTGCCGTGAAGTTGTATCATTCGGGCCTGGTACCGGCTAATTCATCAATATAACGGTCAAGGTTCATTTGTTCAAGCAATCTCCGGTTGAACTCCTCCGC